>JBPCQU010000278.1:0-5856 GCA_050997795.1 Solirubrobacteraceae bacterium
TCAGCAGCGCCAGCCGAGCTACCTCCTCGAGCGTGACCGCGCTCTCGACCGCGCCGTCGGGATCGCGCGCCCAGCAGAACGGCCCGTGGCCGCGGACCAGCGCGCACGGGAGCTGGTCCTCGCGCCCGGCGACCGCCTCCACCAGCGCCTTGCCGGTGGCTCCCTCGTAGTCGTGCTCGATCTCCTCGCGCGTGAGCGCGCGCGTGAGGGGGATCGGGTAGGCGCTCAGATCGGCGTGGGTGGTCCCGAGCACGGGGATCTCGCGCTGGGCCTGCGCCCATGCGGTCGCCCAGCTGGAATGCGTGTGCACCACCCCGCCCACCCGCGCAAAGGCGCGATACAGAGCCAGGTGCGTGGCGGTGTCGGTCGAGGGACGGCGCTCGCCTCCGACGACCTCGCCGCTGTCGAGATCGACCAGCACGACATCGTCGGCGGTCATCGTCTCGTAGGCGACGCCGCTGGCCTTGATCGCCACCAGGCCACGCTCGCGATCGATCCCGCTGACGTTGCCGAAGGTGAGCCTGACCAGTCCGTGCAGGGGCAAGGCGAGATTGGCGGCGAGGACCCGGTTGCGGAGCTCATCGAGCATCGGCACGCCGCCCGTCTAGATTTCCTTGAGCTCGAGCTGGAGCAGCTCGGCCAGCCGCCGCCAGCGCCGGGTGTGATCGCCGAGGTTGGTCACGAAGTGGTGTGGCCCCCCGTAGCGCAGCCACTCGTCCATGAAGCCCTCCATCCCGCGGTCGGGACGGAAATGAAAATAATGCATCTCGACGTTCGGCAGCTCGGGCGTGTCGAGCACCTCGCCGAGACCGACGAGCAGCCGGTAGTACTCCCCCTCGACCGGGATCAGCGCTGCGGTCGTCGCCGGCCCCGGGGTGGCTGAGAAGACCGGCGTCGGGGGGTTGTCGAGACCGCCGATCCCGAGCTCGCGATCGATCAGACGGACGGGACGGTCGGCGCGCGCCAGGTTCCAGTTGCCCTCCCCCATGTGGCTGATGAGGACGGAGTCCAGCTCCCAGTCCATCGCGTACATCTCGCTGAAGTGCGCGTCGCCGATCATCGTCTGCGCCGCACACACCAGCGTCGCGGTGTTGGTGTCCCCCTCGGCCGCGTAGCCGTAGCCGTCGGCCATCAGGTCAGACGCCGCGAGCAACGGCAGCTGCTCGAAGCGGCCGTCGCCGCCGATCGAGTCGAAGTGAAACGAGAAACCGGCGTAGCCGCCCTCCTCGAGCATCGTCCGCAGCGCGATCTCGAGCCGCGCCGCGTAGCGGTGGCGCTCGCGGGTCAGGGCGTCGTCCACCTCGAAGCGTCGTTCGTGCTCGGCCACGAGCGCGTCGACGGCCGCATCGGACACCGACTGGACGCGCGCGTGCAGCGCTCCGAGATCCTCGCTCACGACCGTCGTTCCGATCCGTCTCAGCATCGCCTCCGGGTCGTAGCGGATGTCGCCCATTCCGTTCATCGGGTACCCGAGCAGCGCGACCTTCGCCCGCCGCAGCGCGGTCACCGCCTGAGCGGCCCGGGCCCAGTCCTCAAAGGCGCGCTCGAAGCGCGGCGAGCGCCAGTCACCGGTGATAACCGAGAACGGGACCCGGGCCCGGACGAGCGCGTTGGCCTGATCCTGGGCGCCGTGGATTCCCTGGTTGTAGGTCAGGCTGTCCATGTCCCAGTCGGCGGTCACGGCCGACTCGGGCTGGATGTTGGCCAGCAGGAGCGGCACCCCCAGCCCGGTCAGCGCGGGGATCGTCCGCATCGCCGGGCCGTAGGTCAGCATCACGACCATCACCCCGTCGACGCCGGCGGCGGCGAGCCCGGCGGTCGTCGACTCGATCTCCTCCCGGTTGCGCGCCGGGCGCGCGAAGGTCACCTTTGCCACCGCCGACAGGCGCTCGGCGACGCTCGCGGCGTAGCGCGTCTGGTGCTCGGTGATGCCCGGGACCATGTCGTCGTAGAGCTCCTGCATGATCCCGAGAAGGCCGATCCTGGGCAGCTCGTTCACGCGGCCCTCCGTTCCGTGCGGAGGCGCTTGAGGCCGTGCAGGAGCTCGACCTGCGAGCTCCCGAGCGTCTCGTACAGGCTGCGGTAGATCGCATACACGCGCTGGTAGGTCTCGGATGCTCTGGGATCGGGCGCGTAGGTGCGCGCGTCGGACGGGCGCGTGGCGTCGATCGCCGCCTCGATGCCGTCAAACACCCCCGCGGACACGGCTCCGAACATCGCCGCACCGCGCGCCGGGACCTCGTGGCAGGCGGGCACGCGCACCGTACGGCCGCTGATGTCCGCGAGCAGCTGCATCGTCAGCGGGCTCCTTGTCGCGATCCCCCCGCAGGCGACGATCTCGAACAAGGGAATGTCGTGCTCGACGAAGTTGTCCATGATCCGGCGGTTGCCGTAGGCGATCGACTCGAGCAGTGCGCGGTAGATCTGCTCCGGGGTGCTGTGCAGCGTCAGGCCGAGGATCGCGCCGCTGAGGTCGGCGTCGGCGAGGATCGAGCGGTTCCCGGCCCACCAATCGAGGGCGACCAGGCCGGTCTCCCCCGGCGCCAGGGCGGCGGCGTCGCGCTCGAGCTGCTCGTGCGCGTCGTGGCCGCGTCCGAGCGTCCGCACGAACCAGGCGAGCATGTCCCCCACGGCCGCCTGGCCCGCCTCGTATCCGTACATGCCGGGGAGGATCCCGTCCCGGGCGACGCCCGTGATGCCGGGCAGCCTCACCTCCTCGCCGCCGAGCACCATGTCGCAGATCGAGGTGCCGATCACGGTCACGAACGTTCCCGCGCTCTGCACGCCCGCTCCGGGGACGGACACGAACGAGTCGACGTTGCCGACCGCGACCGACACCTGGTCACTCAAGCCCAGCCGTCGCGCGCGCTCGGGAGTCAGCGCTCCCGCGCGGGTGCCGAGCGGCACGAAGGCGGTCCCCAGCTTGGCGGCGGGATCGGCGAAGCCCGGATAGCAGGCCTCGAAGTAGTCACGCGACGGCAGCCCCTCGCTCGCCGACCACATCGCCTTGTAGGCGGCGGTGCAGCTCTGGCGACACTGAAGCCCGGTCATCTGCCAGACGATCCAGTCGGTGGCCTCGATGAACCACGCTGCGGCCTCGTAGCACTCGCGGTCCTCGAGCCACATCTCGATCAGCTTGGGGAAGTACCACTCCGAGGAGATGCGCCCGCCGTAGCGCCCGAGGAACGGTTCGTCGCGCTCACGGGCGACCTCGTTCAGACGATCGGCGACGGCTTGCGCCGCGTGGTGGCGCCATAGCTTCGGCCACGCGTGGCGGCGCTCGCGCCAGGAGGCCAGCCGGCACAAGGGCTCGCCCTCGGCGGTTACGGGAAGCACCGTGCAGGAGGTGAAGTCGACGCCTATGCCGGCCACCTGCGCGGGCGCGACACCGGCCTTGGCCACCACCTCGGGCACGCCGGACTCGAGCACCGCGATCCAGTCGTCGGGATCCTGCAGCGCCCAGTCAGGGGGGAGCGATTCGCCGGTGCCCGGCAGCTCGCGATCGATCACGCCGCTGGCATACGCCACCACGCTGACCGCGAGCTCCTCGCCGGTCCTCGCGTCGAGCATCAGCGCGCGGCCGGACTCGGTGCCGAAGTCGACCCCGATGCTGTAGACGCGCTCGGTCAGGGAGCCTCGGGCTTAGGCGCAGGGGCCGCGCCGGCGCCGTCGGTGACGTTCGCCTCGAGCCGCGCGCGGCGGTACTCCTCCACCACGATCTCGGTCAGCTCCTGCACCGAGGTCTCGGCGGTCGGCTTGTCAAGCACTATCACCCCATCCTGAATCAGGTTGACCCGGTCGCAGGCCGCGAGCACGTGGATGTAGTTGTGCAGGATCATGATGATCGAGACGTTGCCCTCGTCCTTGAGGCGCTGGATCAGGTCGAGGATCATCGCGCCCTCCTTGGCACCCATCGCCGCCAGCGGCTCGTCGAGCAGGATGATGTCGGCGTCAGAGGAGATCGTGCGCGCGACCGCGATCGCCTGGCGCTGGCCCCCGGACAGCCGCGCCACGGGGACATCGATGCTCGGGATGTTGATCCCGATCTGGTCAAGCGCCGTGCGAGCTACTCGGCGCATCAGCGCGTTGGACAGGAACGGAATCGGGCGCTTGATCTTCTCCCGGCGCAGGAACAGGTTGTGGTAGACGCTCAGCTCGCCGATCAGCGCCAGGTCCTGGAACACGGTGTCGATCCCGTGTACGCGCGCGTCGTCGACGCTCTTGGGAGCAAACGACTCACCCTGGAGCCACATGGCGCCGCTGTCGGGCTTCTGAAAGCCGCACAGCGTCTTGATCAGCGTCGACTTACCGGCGCCGTTGTCGCCGAGCAGGCCGAGCACCTCGCCCTTGCGCAGGTGGATGTTGATGTCGCGCAGAGCGATCGTCGGGCCGAAGCTCTTGGCGATGTGCTCGGCCCGCAGCACGTCGTCGGGCTCGGACGTCGGGGCTACGATCGTTGCCGCCGGCGTCGCCTGGTCAGCCATGGCCTGACCCTAGCCTGACCCGGCGCAGGATCACGTTGATCGTCATCGCGATGATCACCGCAATCCCCAGCCACAGGTACTCGTAGGTGGTGGGGACGCTCTTGACGGTCAGGCCGTCCTGCAGCACGCCGATGAACAGCGCCCCGATCAGCGCCCCGACCACGGTCCCCTCGCCGCCGGTCATCAGTGTGCCTCCGATGATCACCGCGGCTACCGCGTAGAGCAGGAACTGGTTGGAACCGGAGGGATCGGGCGTAATGCTCGAGGTGCGCACGCCCTCGAGGATCCCGGCAAAACCGGCGGTCATCGCGCACAGCACGAAGTTGCGCACCAGCACGCGCCCGGTGTTGATGCCGGCCTCGGCGGCCCCCAGGCGGTTGCCGCCGGTCGCCACGGTGTACAACCCCGCCCGGGTAAACGACAGCACGATCTGAAGGATGATCACGATCCCCACCGCCCAGAACAGCTCGGAGTAGGTGCCGGCACCGAAGACCGTCGCGAATGTGCCCTGGCCCACGACAGACGTGCCGGGCGTCGTGATCTGCTCCGAATGGGACAGGATCAGCGCCAGGCCGTCGAGGAAGAACAGCATCGCGAGCGTGGCCACGAATGACGCGATCCCGACGTAGGCGACGAAGAAGCCGTTGACGGCGCCGATGATTCCGGCCACTACCAGCGACAGGATCAAGCTGGGCACCAGCGGCACACCCGCCTGGTTGATCTTCCAGTAGATGAACGGCGTGATCAGGTACAGCGCGCCGATCGAAAGGTCGATCTCTCCCAGGGTCATGACGAACACCTGTCCGGCGGCCATGATCGCCAAGAAGCAGAAGTAGGGCAGCAGGTTCTTGAAGTTGCCGCCGGTGAAGAAGTGCGGGACGCTGACCGAGAAGTAGATCAGCGTGATGAGCGTGACCACCACGATGCTTCCCTCGCGCAGCGTCATGAACCGCTGCAACAGCGAGAGGCCGGCGCCGGCCGGGGACCGGCACTGCGCCGGACCCCGCGGTGGGGAGGCCCCAGCCTGCGTGTCGGAGGTGACCGCCATCAGGAGCCTAAAACGCTACAGCGTGGGCGGCGCCCCGGCTATGCCTTTTGGATCCCGGGGCTGTTGCTGGTGCCCTCGTAGCGGCTCTTGGTGCTGCTGTACGGCTTGACCGTCGTCGAGTCCAGGAACTTCAGACCGGTGTCGGTCTCGGCGATGCCGCTCAGGCCCTTGGAGGCGTTGTAGAGGTACAGCTGGAGGATCGGCAAGAAGCCCTGCAGGTAGGGCTGCTGGTCGATCGTGAACTGGATGTACCCGGCGGCCAGCAGCTGCTCGGTCACCGGCGTCAGGTCATAGCCGCCGCCCTTCCAGCCCTTCTTGTTGAGC
>JBPCQU010000131.1:0-5733 GCA_050997795.1 Solirubrobacteraceae bacterium
CGCGGCAGAAGACCACCGGCGGCCGCGGGACGCCGTTGTAGTTGTTGGCCAGCGAATAGCCGTAGGCGCCGGTGGCGGGCGTGACGACGACGTCGCCCGGCTGCGGATCGGGGAGCTCGACGTCTGAGACGATCACATCCCCCGACTCGCAGTGCTTGCCGGCGAGCTGGCAGCGCTCCCCGCCCGCCCTGGCGAGCGGGCGATCGGCGATCAGCGCTTCGTATCTGGAGTCGTAGAGCATCGGCCGCAGGTTGTCGGACATGCCGCCGTCCACCGCGACCCAGGTCGAGACGTTGCGCTTGACCGTCTGCACCGTGTACAGGGTGACGGTCGAGTTGGCCACCAGCGCCCGGCCGGGTTCGAGCAGCAGCCGCTTGTCGGCGCCCACCCCATCGTGCAGCGCGTCGACGATCGCCTCGACGTACTGCTCTGCGCTCGGTGGGTGTTGCTCGGCTGTGTAGGCCGCCCCGAGCCCGCCGCCGAGGTTATAGACGCCGAATTCGCCGAGCGAGGCGATCGCCCTGACCGCGGCCCGAAACGGCTCGAGCTCGAATAGCTGCGAGCCGATGTGGAAGTGCAGCCCCACCAGCTCGAGCGACGGGCTGTCGGCGAGACGGTCGATAGCCGCGCGCGCGTGGTCGATCGAGAAGCCGAACTTCGAATCCGCTTGGCCGGTCGACACCTTGCTGTGCGTTTCGCCCGCTACCCCGGGCGTGACGCGGATCAACACCTCCTGGCGGTGCTCCATCTCGGTCGCGATCCGCTCCAGCCGCTCGAGCTCGTGCAGCGAATCGAGCACCACGTGGCCGACCCCGGCCCGAAGCGCCTCGCGCAGCTCGACCGCGGACTTGGCGTTGCCGTGCAGGTACGTACGGCCGGGATCGAAGCCGGCTTGGAGCGCCAGGGCAAGCTCGCCTCCAGACGCCACGTCACACGCCAGCCCCTCCTCGGCGAGCGTCCGGTAGACCGCGGTGCACGGAAACGCCTTCGACGCGAACAGCACGTCGAAGTCGCGATGACGGGCGGCTACAGCGTCGACGAACGAACGCGCCCGCGCCCGCAGATCGTCCTCGACCACCACGTAGACGGGGGTGCCGAACTCCCGCGCGAGCTCGACCGCGTCACAGCCGCCCAGCTCCAGCCGGCCACGCGCGTTGACACGCGTCCCGAGCGGGTAGACGTGCGAGAGCTGACTGGCGATGGCCGACACGGCTCGCAACGATATTGGCGTGGCGCGCGCGAGGCGCCCCCACGCCGCTTATGGGCGTGCCGGCCACGGTAGGGTTGACGCTCGTGAGGGCGCGCGCGATCGACCCGCTTCGCCCGGCGCGCAGCGGCGTCGAAGATGGGCTCCCCTACGCGCTGTGGCTCCCCGAAGACGCGGACAGATCCCCCGCCGCGGGCGTGGTGATCGTGCACGGCGCCGGCTCGTGCAAGGAGAGCCACTATGACTTCGCCCGCGCGGCGATCGCGCCCGGGATAGCGGCGCTGTCGTTCGATCAGCGGGGCCACGGCGAGAGCGAAGGTCCGATGGACGGCCGCGCAATCGACGACGTGGTCTCGATGGCGGAGCTCCTGCGCCGCGAGCTCGGCGATCCGGCCGCTCCGGTGGCGCTTCGCGGCTCCAGCATGGGCGGCTGTTTCGCGATCCTCGCCGCCCAGCCCGCCCAGGCCAGCGCGGTGGTGGCAATCTGTCCCGCGAGCACCGCCGGCCTGCGGCGCGGCCTGCGGGCCGGCTCGTTTCAGTTCGACGCCGACGCGGACGCGGTCGAGGCGCTGCTGCTGGCCAGCGACCTGCCGGCCGCGGTGGAGTCCCTGTCGACGCCGTTGCTGCTGCTGCACGCGCAGGGCGACGAGCAGGTTCCCGTCCAGCACTCGCGCGAGCTGGCGACGGCGGCTCGCGCGCCCGGAAGCAGGCTGATCGAGGTCCCGGGCGGCCACCACCGCTCGGTCCAGCACGACGACGAGCTGCAGGCCGTCAGCCTGCGCTTCCTCGAGCGCGCGCTCGGGCTGCGCTGAGCGAAGTCATCGGCGTCCTTCAAGCGACGCTTACCCCGTCTGGCAACATGCGGTCCATGCCCGCCCCCAAGTCATTCGGACGCGACACCGGCCTGCAGACGCGCATGCTGCTGACGATGTTCCTGCTTGGGCTCGTCTACGCGATCCTGATCGCGGTGCTGATCGCCGCCGGGACCGGAGTGATCGCGATCGTGGTGATCGCCGCCGTGCTGTTTTTCGTCCAGTACTTCAGCTCGGACAAGATCGCGCTCTACTCGATGGGCGCGCGCGAGGTGACGGCTCAGGAGGCGCCCGAGCTTCACGCCGCGATCGAGCGGCTCTGCATCCAGGCCAACCTGCCCAAGCCGCGGGTCGCGCTCGCGCAGACGCCGATGCCGAACGCGTTCGCGGTCGGGCGCTCACCGAGCCACGCGACCGTCGGCGCGACCACCGGACTGCTCGAGCTGCTCTCCCCGGCCGAGCTCGAGGGCGTGCTCGCGCACGAGCTGACCCACGTCCAGAACCGCGACGTGCTGGTGATGACGATCGCGAGCTTCTTCGCCTCGATCGCCTCGTTCATCGTGCAGATGGGCTTCTGGTTCGGCGGCGCGTTCAGCAACGATGACGAGGGCGGTCCCGGGATCATCGTCGTCGTGCTCGTCTCGGGGGTCGTGTACATGGTCTCGTTCGTGCTGCTTCAGACCCTGTCGCGCTATAGGGAATTTGCCGCCGACCGTGGCTCGGCGATCATCACCGGCCGCCCCAGCGCGCTCAGCTCGGCGCTGCTGAAGATCAGCGGCACGATGGATCAGATCCCGCAGCGCGACATGCGGGCCGCCTCGGGCGAGCTGGCCGCCTTCTACATCTTCCCGCCCAAGGCCAAGCAGAGCATCGCGACGCTGTTCTCGACCCACCCGCCGCTCGAGGCGAGGCTCGCGGCGCTCCAGCGGCTCGAGGCCCAGCTCCAGGGCACCGCGGCTTAGCCTCGCGGCGAGCATCGGCGGCGACGAAACCCGCGTAAGCTCCGCTTGATGGGTCTGCTCGACGTGCTGACCGGCAAGCGCAAGCTGGCCAAGCCCGCGCCCGACCGCCTATTCGCGATCAGCACCGCGTACGTCACGCTGGAGACGAGTCTCGAGATCACCAGCCGAGGCAGCGCCGCGATCGTGTTCCAATCGCTGGCGACCGCGGACTTCACTTCGATCGTGCGCGAGATGGAGGAGGTCGTCAAGGCCACCGCGGGTGACAGCGGGACCACCGTGGACACCTCCGAGGACGAGTACGGCTTCAGCTGGTTGGTTCTCCGCGGCCAGGACTTCGACGAGCTCGTGGTGGGAATAAACGCCGTCAGCAGCGCGCTCGAGTCCGGCGGCTACGGCGAGCGCGTCTTGTGCGCGGTTTTCGCCTTCCAGGATTCGCGCCGGCGGCCGCTGTACTGGATCTACAACTACAAGCGGGGCTCCTTCAATCCGTTCGTCCCCGCCTCGGGCGCGGGCACCGCCAGCGGAGCTGGTGGTCGGCGCGACAACGAGCGCGAACTGGTGCTCAAGGCGCAGATCGGCGCCGAGTTGCCCGTCGAGCCTGAGCTTGCCCGCTGGTTTCCGCTCTGGGGGATCCCGATCTGAGCATGCGCCTTAGGCGTGTGCCGCGCTCTGCCGCGACGTTACGGTCCCTGGCGTGACAGCTGGTCGCGTATTGATCAACGCCCGCGTCACCAGACGGGCGACGATCACCGGCGTCGAGCGCTGGGCCGCTGAGCTGATCCCCCGGTTGCTGGCGTTCGAAGCAGACCGCTATGCGCTAGCTCGGCCTCCGGCGCAGGCGAGCAGCGGCGCGCTGGGGCAGATGTGGGAGCAGGCTCTCCTGCCGGCGCAGGCCGCCTTATCACGGGCGAGCGTCATCTTCTCACCGGCTAACCTGGCGCCCCTTGTCTGGCCCCGGAACGTGGTCATGGTCCACGACGCGGCGCCGTTCCGTCGGCCCGATGCCTACGAGCGCGCATACCGTCTCTGGCACCAGCGCCTTGGTGTCGCGTGCGCTCGCCGGGCGTTGCAAGTGGTGACGGTGTCGGAGTTCTCCCGACGCGAGCTGGTCGAGCTGCTCAGCCTGAACCCGAAAGCCGTGACCGTGGTCCGAGGCGGCGTCAGCGAGCGTTTTAGTCCGGACGCCGATGACGAGCGCGTGCGTGAGAAGCTTGGCCTCCCGCACCCCTACGTGCTCACGGTCGGCACCAACGACGAGCGCAAGAACCTCGCTGTCCTCAACGTCGCCGCGCAGCGGCTGCGGGAGGGGGGAGTCGAGCTGGTGCGCGCCGGGGACACGAGACCGCATTTCTCGCAGACCTCTGCGGTCGACGGAGTGCGGTCGATTGGGTACGTCGCCGAGGAGGATCTCCCGGGCTTGTACCGCGGCGCAAGCGCATTCGTCCTCCCCTCGCTCTACGAAGGGCTGGGCCTCCCGTGCCTGGAGGCGATGGCCTCCGGCGTCCCGGTCGTAGCGTCAAACCGCGCGGCGCTCCCCGAGACCTGCGGGGACGCCGCGATCTTGGTCGAACCCGACGATCGCGACACGATCGCCACCGCGTTTGAACGGGCGATCGCGTACGACAAGCTGCGCGCCCGCCTGCGCGCGGCGGGGCTTCGTCGCGCGGCGGAGCAGAGCTGGGACCGCGCCGCCCGTGAGGTCCACTCATTGCTTTCGCGTCTCGCTGGGTCAGGTCGGCCGGGACCAACGGCCGGCGGCGCGGCGAGTGCCGATTACCCCGGGATCAGGCCCTCGCCCTGAAACTCCGACCTGGCCTCCTCGAGCGATACGTCGGGGGGTGGCAGGATGATGTCCGACCCGACCAGCTCGTCGTCCCGCACCGCCGCGCCCTTGGTGCGCACCAGCTCCAGCAGGCGCGCGAACGCCTCACCGAAGCGCCGCTCGTCACCGGACTCGCAGGCCGCCACCGCCGCGTTGTCGAGCTCGTTGAGCTCGGCCGTATCGCCATCGCCGAGCTCATACTGGGCCTCGGTGGCGATCCGGACGATCATCAGGCCTGGCCCCCGGCTGGCTCAGCCGGCTCGCCGGCGCCACCCGAGCTCCCCGTCGCAGCGCCGTCGCCGCCGCCGGCGCCGAGCTCGCCCTTGGGCGCGCTGCCGACGCCGAGCTCGGCCTTCATCTTCTCCAGGTCGGAGTCGACCTCGCTGGTGCTCGAGAGCTGCTTGAGCTGACGGTCGATGTCGTCATCGCCAGAACCAAGCGCGGTCAGATCCTCGAACGTCCCTGACGCCTCGAGCTCGCCAACCGCGTCCGCGCGGGCCTTCATGTTCTCGGTCTTGTCCAGCGCGCGCTGCATCGCCAGTCCGACGTCGGCCATCTCCTCGCCCACGCCGGTCGCGGCCTCGCCGATCCGCACCTGCGCCTCGGCAGCCGAGTACTGGGCCTTGATGACCTCCTTCTTGGAGCGAAACTGCTCGATCTTCGTGCGCAGCTTCTGCTCGGAGGCGGTCAGCTGCTCCTGCTGCTGCTCGAGCTGGGCGACCTGCGAGTCGAGGGACTGAAGCTCGGTCTGGGCGACGTTCTTGCGCTCGAGCGCGGTGCGCGCAAGCTCCTCGTTGCCGGCCGCCAGCGCCGCGCGGGCCTGGGTGTCGAGCTTTACCACCTGCTGCTTGAGCTTCTCCTCCTGCAGCTGCAGGCGCTTCTTCGAGGTGACGACGTCGGCGATTCCCTTCTTGACGTTCTGGAGCAGCT
>JBPCQU010000167.1:0-11941 GCA_050997795.1 Solirubrobacteraceae bacterium
TGTTGAACAGGTTCGCGACCTCCTCGCCGATCTCGTGGTCGGTGGTGAACAGCGCGAAGTCCTCGTAGAGGCGGGCGGTCTTGGCGTGGAAGTTGCCGGTTCCGATCATCACGTAGTGGCGCACGCCCGCGCGCTCGCGGCGCACGATCAGGATCGCCTTGGCGTGCGTCTTGAGGCCCGGGATGCCGTGCACGACGTGCGCGCCCGCCTCCTCCAGCGCCCGTGACCAGTGGATGTTCTGGCGTTCGTCGAAGCGTGCCTTGAGCTCGACCAGGCAGACCGCCTGCTTGCCCTTCTCGGCCGCCTCGATCAGCGACGGGACGAGCGCCGAGTCGTCCGAGGTCCGGTAGACGGTCATCTTGATCGCGAGCACGTTGGGGTCCTCGACCGCCTGCTTGACGAACCGCTCGACGCTCGAGGAGAACGACTGGTAGGGGTACTGGACGAGGACGTCGCCGGCGCGCATGGCGGCGAACATGTCGGGCTGCGCGTCCTCGTCGCCGCTGGTGGCGATCAGCCCCGTCTGCGTGACCGGCGTCCACGGCGGGAAGCGAAGCTCCGAGTGACCATCGATCGACGCGATCTGCGACAGGTCGCTCATGTCGAGCAGGCCGTGTACGTCGTAGACCTGCACCTCGTCGACCGCCAGCCATTCGATCAGTCGAGTGCGCAGCGCAGGCTCCATGCTCGCGCCGACCTCGAGCCGAACCACTTCGCCAAAGCGCCTGCGACGGAGCTCGTCCTCGACCGCTTGGAGGAGGTCGTCGGCCTCATCGGATACCTCGAAGTCGGCGTCGCGGGTGACGCGGAACAGGTCGTAGCTGACGATGTCCATCCCCGGAAATAGGGCGTCGAGGTGCTTGGCGATGATGTCCTCGAGCGGTATGAACGTGTCCTTGCTGATCTCGACGAAGCGCGGCAGAACCTCCTTGGGGACCTTCACGCGGGCGAACGCCTCGTGGTCGAGGTCGGGGTCGTGAAGGCGCACGATCAGGCTCAGAGACAGGTTGGAGATGTAGGGAAAGGGGCGCCCCGGGCCGACCGCGAGCGGCGTCAAGACGGGGAAGATCTGCTCGCGGAAGTGGCGCTCGATCGCGCTCGCGGGTGCACCCGACTGCTCGCCGGTGGTGATCCTGATGCCCTCCTGCGCCAGGTCCGGACAGATCGCGCTCGAGAACTGGTGGGCGTGGCGACGGTCGAGCTCGCACACCCGCTCGTGGATCCGCTCGAGCACCTCCGTGGGCGCAAGGCCGTCGGGACCGCGCGCATCGATCCGGGCGTCGACCTGGTCATGGACGCCCGCGACGCGGATCATGAAGAACTCGTCGACCTGGTCGCGCTGCAGGGCGAGAAACTTCAGGCGCTCGAGCAGCGGCACCGATTCGTCCTCGGCGATCTGAAGCACCCGGTCGTTGAAATCGAGCCACGACAGCTCCCGGTTTGAGTACAGCGCCGGGTTGACCAGGTCAGGCGGCGCTGCGGTGACCGTCGCGTACTCACTCATCCGGCTGGCACCCTCTCGCCCTCGGGCTTGCTGCCCGCTCGGCCTCCAGCCTCGCCCGAGTCATCCGCTGCCGCGATCGCCGCGAGTTCGGCCGGCCGCAGCAGCGTCACGAGCTCCCCCTTGTGCACTGCGGCCAGGCCGCCCTTGCGCATCCGCGCCTGCGCGCCCGTGAGGTCGTGCAAGGTGAGCGTGAACGAGGGGTCGTGGCCGACCAGCAGCACGTCGCCGAGTCCATCGATGAGCGCGTCGACGTCGAAAGGCTCGCCCGACAACCGCGGCTCGGGCGTCACCTCCACCCCGAGTGGCGCGCAGGCCAGCATGGCGGTCTGGAGCGCGCGCCGCTTGGGGCTGGCCAGGCATGCGTCGAGGTATGCTCCGAGCCGCTGCAGCGCGTGGCCCGCATCCCGCGCTTGACGGATCCCACGCTCGGTCAGCGGGCGCTCGTCGTCGGGCACACCGTCCGCGGCCTCGGCGTGACGAAGCAACCAGAGCATGCCGGGACTGTAGCTTTTTCGGTCCGCAGCGGCGGGCGCTCGCGGCGACGGCCGGGTCAGCCGATCAGCAGCTGGCGACCGAAGACGCGCTTGAACGCGTCCCCGTCGCCGTAGCGCTCCACGCTCCAGCGCTGCAGCGTCAGATCGCCGCTGGCCTCGAGGTGGAGGTCGACGCCGTGGCCGTTGGCTCGCAGGCGCGCCTCGGAGACCGCTTGGTCGCGGCCGCGCTCCAGGTGCTCGGACAGGCGCAGGATCACCGCACAGCGATCGAGCAGCCGCTCGTCGCCGTCGCGCGTGAACGGCTCGATAACCCCGAGCTTCGGCACGCCCTTGCGGTGGTAGCGGCTCATCTGGGCGATCAGCGCGCGCTCGCGGGGGTCGAAGCCGAACAGCTCGGCGCTCTCGATCAGGTACCGCGAGTGCTTGTGATGGTCGTCGTAGGAGATCGTCATGCCGACGTCGTGGAGCATCGAGGCGGCCCACAGGAGCTCGCGTTCGTCATCGCGGGGCTCGAACAGGCCGCCGGCGACGAGCGAGTCGAACATCTGCAGCGACAACCGGGCCACGTGCTCAACGTGCGCCATGTCGGACTCGTACTGGTTCGCGAGGTTGATGACCGCAGCCCGGCGAACGTCCTCGAACAGAGGCTCTGCGCCGTCGAGGAGCGTTCGCGCGAGGAACACGCCCTCGCGCAGGCCGGCTTCGGTCACCTCGATCCCGGCAAAGCCGCCGCGGTCGAGCACGGTTTCGAGCACGACCGCAGCGGCGAGGATGATGTCCCCGCGGCCCGGCTTGATCCCCGGGACCGAGCCTCGCTCTGCGCTCGGCAGCGCTGCGAGCCGTCCGACGAGCTCGCTCAGCACGTCGGGCACGATCACGAACCCCTGCACGCCGAGGTCGACGGCGCCGTCGGCGTGTTGCGCGGCCGCGGCGAGGTTCCGGACCGCGCCGCCGATCCCGACCAGCCGCTGACCCGACGACGAGAGCCAGCCCAGCCCGGAGAGCGCTTGCTCCACGTGCGCGCGCACGCGGGCGAGCTCCTTCTTCTTGGCCGGATCCGAGCCGGGCAGCAACTGCTCGGTGATCCGCACCGCGCCGAGCGGGAACGAGGCCATCTGGCCTGCGCAGCGGTCGGTCACCTCGATCAGCTGCAGGCTGCCGCCCCCCAGGTCGAGCACCACCCCGTCGCGCAGCGTGCTCGTGTTGATCGCCGCGACGTACCCGAAATGAGCCTCGTCCTGCGCGGACAGGATCTCGATCGTCATCCCGGTCGCACTCTGCGCATCGGCGAGGAATCGCCCGCCGTTGGCGGCATCCCTGATCGCGCTGGTGGCGAGTACGTGGACATCGCCCGGGGAGAGCCGGTTGGCGCGACAGAAGCGCTCGAACACCCCGAGCGTCTCGAGCCCGCGCTCGATCGCTTCCTCGCTCAGCTCACCGGTGCTTGAGAGCCCGGCGGCGATCCGGACAGTCTCATACAGCTCGTCGGTGCGCTTCCACCAGGCGCCGGGGACGTAGCTGAAGACGACCAGCCGCCACGAGTTCGACCCCAGGTCGATCACCGCGACCCGGCGGCCCGTCTGGGGTGCGTGGCCCGCGCTGCGGGTCGATCGCCAACTCACGACCGCATCATGGGGCGCGGCTCGGACGCTACGCGGCGGCGCTGGGCGACGATCCTACGCGGCGCCAGGCGCGTCGCGCACGGCGCGGATCGCGGTCAGGACCGCCAGCACCGTCATCAGCACGGCGCTCGAGACGCACCACTGACAGATCGCCTTGATCGTGAACAGCTCTCTATACGTCAAGTAGAGGCTGAACCCAAAACCAACCAGCGCGATCGCAAAGGCGGCGACCCGCCCCAGCTCGCCGCGGATCGCGAGTGAGCCGAGAATGCCGATGTAGCCGACCAATCCGAGCACCGCGACGGGGACGCCGGCGAGCTTGGCGTAGCTCGACGCCTGAACGGTCTCGCAGCCCCCGCTCGACAAGCACAGCACCTTGAGCCCCTCGTAGTGGACGTACGTGAGGTAGCCGGCGATCCCGATCCCGATCAGCGACAGGACGAGGATCGCGATCCGCAGGCGGCGGTCGGCGGACACAGCGCTGCTCACGCTGGCACGGACCGCGGTCACGTGACCTGCTTGATCGCGTGCTCCAGATCGGAGTAGCTCGGGATGCTGGAGGAGGGGGCGACCTTACCCTTCGGCCCCTGGAAGACGAGCGTGGGTGTGCCCTGCACGCCGGCCGAGGAGCCCGACTGCTCGTCGGTTCCCACCTGAGTCGCGAGCGCGGCGTTGCCGCGTTCGGTCTGCCACTTGGTCATGTCGAGCCCGGGGATCTGCTGTGCGAGGCCCTTGAGGTAGGCGTCGGTAGCGTAGCTCGTGCCCTCCTGTCCCTGCTCGTGATAGAACAGCTCGGCGAAGTTCCAGAAGCGCTGCTGCTCGCCCGCCGCCAGCGCAGCCACCTGCTGGGTCTTGAACACGGTCGGATCGCGGGTCGCGGTCTGGAAGGCCCTGTAGACCACCTGGACCTTGCCGGACCTGACGTCGTTTGAGACCAGCTGCGGGAAGCCGCCGCTGAGCGTAAACTGCTGACAGAACGGGCACTCCAGGTCGCCGTAATAGATCATCGTCACCGGCGCCTTGGGATTGCCCAGCCGCGCGCCCGACTGCGGGATCCCGTTCAGGAGGCTCTGCACGCCAGCGACCGTCTGAGACTGGGCCTTGCCCTTCTGCAGACCGGTGGTCGTGCTGCCGCCGCCGCTGGAGACCGCGACCAGCACGACCACGATCGCCACGGCGATCAGGACGACGCCGCCGACCATCCGCAGCCGTCTGTCGCGCCGCGCGCGCTCGGCGCGGGCGCGCTCCTCGGCGAGGCGGCGCGCGCGGGCTTCTTCCTTTTGCTTGGTGCGCGAGGCCATGTCAGATCGTCAGGAGTCGGGTGCTGTCGAGACGCCGGTCACGAAAGGACGCCCTTGACCAGGAGAATAGCGATCACTATCGCCGCGACCCCCGCACCGGTCGCGACCAGCGAGGCCAGCAGCCGCACGACGACGCCAAGCTCGATTCTCGGGCGCCGGCTCATCCGTCGGCCTGATCGACGATCAGCGCCGTGAACGGCGGCGCCCCCTTCGGCGTGACCTGGAACGAGAGCCCCCACTTGCCGACCATGATCAGCGCCGGTGCGGCGCGCGCGTAGACCCCCGGCCCGGTTTCGCGCAGCGCGTAGTCCTGCTGGGGCATCTCCATCTCCAAGTGGTTGAACGCCAGCGTCACCGTCGCTCCGCGTACCGGAACCCCGCCCTTGGTGATCCGCAGCGCGAACGAGTCGGGCGCCGCGGCCTTGTTCGGCGAGACGAGCACCTGGAGCCGGTAGCCGGCGCGGTTGACTGTCGCTGTGACCCGCCCCGGTCCCACTTGGGCGAGCGCCGAGTTCTGGAGCGCGAAGGCCGGCGGGGGCGGCGCCAGACTCGACAGGACGGCGGCCGCGAACACGGCCCCGGCGATCACGACAGCTTCGCCTCCGATCAGCCGCCGCAGCAGGCGCGCGGCGTCCGCCCCGAGCTCGGGCCGGACGCGGGCGGCGGCCAGCCTCGGCTTGGATCGCAGCACGTTGCCCGAGGCCAAGGCGACCGCGATCGACAAGAGCCCGATCTTGACCAGGATCGCGACACCGTAGCTCGTCCCCCAGAGCGCGTTGACGGCGGGCATGTGGACGATCGTCGCGCCGGTTCCGGTGCCCAGCAGTACCAGCACAGAGACCAGCGCCACGGTCGAGAAGCGGGGCACGATGACGGTCAGCGCGGGCACGCGGCGCTCCCCGCCGACGCTGAACCACACGATCAGCAGCCCCACCAGGCCGCCGAGCCAGATCGATCCGGAGACCAGGTGCAGCGCGTCGAACGGCACCGAGAGTCCGCGCGGCGAGGTCTGCCCGGCGTGTCCGACGGTACCGGGAACGAACAGCACCGCGACCGCGGCGATCGCAGCCCCAGCGCCGGCGGCGAGCTCGGCGACGGAGCGTCGCGGACGATCGGGGCGGTCGACCCACAGCGCGATCCAGGCCGCGACGCAGAAGAGCGCGAAGCAGACCTCCAGGTCGACATAACCGCGTCCGAACGCGGTCACGCGGTAGAGCGGGATCAGGGCGGCGAGGTCGAATACCGAGCGCAGCGAGTCGTTGGCGATCGCGAAGTCCAGGTAGACCGGGATCGCGATCAGCCCGATCACCGAGGCGATCAGGAAACCCACCGTCAGCGCGCGCAGGCTCGTCCCCGGGGCAAGCCTGACCGCGGCTCGCGCCACCAGGAGCCGCAGCGCGAGCAGCCCGATCGCGACCATCACGCTGAGGAACATCGCCCAGCGGGCGATCAGCAGCTGCGGCGTGACGGCCGTGGCCGAGACGTGGGGAACGGGGAACTGAGGCGCGGGGCCGGGGTTCGGTCCGATCGCGTACGTGAACGCCCCCTGGACGGGATGACCGTCGACCGAGATCGCGCGCCAGTAGATCAGGTACCAGCCCTCGGCGAGACGGGGGCGGAGCGGGACGAGCAGCGTGTCGGGGTTGGCCGGCGAGCGGGTCACGGAGGCCGTCGTCTCCTGGGTGCCCCGCGCGCTGGTCACCGAGATGATCGCGAAGCGGGGCTCGACCGCCTCGTCGAAGGTCAGCGACACCGTCTTGGGCGGCGAGTCGAGCACCCGGCTGGCGGCCGGTGAGGTACTGACCAGGTACGCGTGCGCCGACGCGGCGCTAGGGAGCGCGGCGCACAACGCGGCCGCGGCCAGGACCGCGAGCAAGCGCAGCCGGATCCGCGTCCCCCCGCTCACGCCAGCGGACGGCCCCCGTCACCACGGCCGGCGAGCGCGAAGCCGCTGCCGAGCAGCGCGAGCGCCGCGAGCACGATCGCGACGATCGACAGCACCGACACGCCGCTGGCGCCGCCGCGTCCACCACCGAGCGAGCCGACGGCGTCAATCGCCGGCGCCGGCGCGGGCGAGGACTCAGGGCCGGTCCAGTTGACGATTGAACCGTCCGAGTAAGTCTGCTCGACGCCAAAGGTGTACTTGCCCGCCGTCGCGGGCTGAGCCAGGAACTCAAACAGCGAGTCCTCGCCGCTCGGCGTGCGGCCCCCGGTCCAGGTCACCTGTTGCACGACGGCGTTGTTACCTGAGCCCCGCTGCGCCAGCGCGCGGTGCCAGCCCGGATCGGGGACGAACGAGTCGATCGAGAAGTTCTTCGGCACGGTCAGGACGACCTTGGTCGTGGTGACGCCGCTCTTCTCGGTCGGGACCGCGAGGCTGTAGAGCTGGAGCTCGTCCGCGAGCGACACGGCGGGACTGACGCGCGCGTGCGCGGAGGCTGCCCACGTGACCGCCGCGCTCACGAGGAGCGCGACCAGCAGCGCTGCCGAGCAGCGCGCCGTCACGGCGCGACCCGGAGCGTGTATGGCGCGGTCAGGATGCGGCCGTGCTGCTTGCACTGGAGGAAAAGGCGCCAGGTGCCAGCCACCGGAAACAGCAGGCCGAGCGTGATCTTGCCGGGCGCGGTGGCCCGGCCACTGACCCGGGAGGCGGCCACGCCGGGCAGGCTCCCGCAGTTCGGCGCGTTGGGGGCGCACACGTGGGTGTGGAAGTAGTCGAGCGAGCCCTGGTGAAAGAAGATCGCGTGCGCGAGCGCCCCGAACCAGGGCACGAAGCTGACCGGACGGCCGCGCGGGTCAGTGACGTCGACGTGCACGAACGCCGCCTGGATCGCGTGCAGCGCCGCGTGGGGCTGCATGTCGAAGTGGTAGCCGTCGACGACCTGGCGGGCCTTGAACGGCGGCAGCGCGATCGAGTGGTAGGCGCCCGCGACGCGAACGCTCCGGAACAGCTGGAAGTTGGGCTGCCCGCCGGGGATGTTGGGGTAGACGTCGACCAGGACCCGGTATGGACCGGGCGCGGGAAACGTCACGGACTGGCGCAGGACCCCGCTCGGGGAGATCGGCGGGTGGTCGTGGATGATGTAGGCGAGGTCGTCGCGGACGTGATCAGATGCACGCCCGTGTGGGGCCCGGGCCCCGTCCGGTAGCTCGTCAGCGGTTTGCCGCTCGGAAGCGCAACGGTGAACGAGAGCGTCGTCGGGCGTCCCGCGACGACCGTTGCGCTGGGCGAGAACCGGCCCAGCGTGAACACGCGCGCCGGTGCGACCTTCGGCACCGTCACCGCGCCGTTCGAGCTCGACCCGCAGGCCCCGAGCGTGAGCGCGGCCAGTACCGCGAGCGCCGCGGTGCGGGGCGCCGACCGTGGAGGGCCGAGCCTCATCGCAGCGCGGCGTTCAGGGCCTGCCTCAATTCGGTCGTGCCGAATGCCCCCTCGAGCCTGGCGGTGATGATTCCGCGGCGGTTGATCGTGAACAGCCACGGCTCGGTCCGCAGGTGAAACGCCCTCAGCTGCGGGCGCAGGCCCTTGCTGGGCTGGTTGTCCACATAGACCTCCTGGTGGATGAACGCGACCCGGCCGGCGAACTGGCGCTGGAGCTCCACCGCGGCATCGGTGACCGGCCCGCAGACGCGAGAGATGCAGAATTGCGGCGTCGAGAACAGAAGCGCGATCGGGCGTTTGCCGAGCACGCGGTCCAGCGAGACGGAGTGCATCTGCTCGGGCGGCACGCGCGTGGTCAGCAGTGCGGTGTCACCGCGGACGGTGGCCGCGGTGTCGGTAGCGACGTCAGGGGCCCGTTGGCCGACGTCGGGGATCGGGGAGGACTTGGCGACGGCAATTTCCCCTGGGGCGCCAATCAATCCTTTGCTGGTGTGAGTGATCGAGAGCACCGTGTACGTTCCGGCGTGGGGGACCGGCAGCTCGGACGCGTAGATCGCCTTGATCCCGCCCGGGCCGGAGTTCTGCTTGCTGCGGTACTGAGGTGCGACGCTCATCGGGTCCGCGGGGGCGGGGAACGGGCCCTTGGCGGGTGAGCTAGCCGTCTTGGCGATGTAGACCGCGGTCGGTGCGTAGATGAACTGGCCCGAGCTGGCGTTGAGCCCGAACGCGAGCCGCCGCGTGCCCGGGGTGAAGGTCCCGGTCGCGGCGCCGAACTGGGCGCTTGACTTGACCAGCGCGCCGAGCTGCTGCAGGGAACGTCCCCGAACGGGTGGGAACTGGTCTGTGCTGGGGTGCTCGGCGGCCGCGAGCTCGTCGACCGCGGGTGGCGACGCCGCGCTCGAGGTGGTGCTGGCTGTGGTGGTGGAGCTCGAGCTCGACCGCCCGGAGGAGGACGAGGCCGACGAGGACGAGGAGGAGGACGAAGATCCGCAGCCGGCGATCACCAGCGCGGCCAAGGGTGCGAGAAGGCGTAGGCGAGAGAGTCTCATGGGCATGATCATGGCGCGCCTGCGCTATCGAGCGCGCCATGCGGTTGATCCGACACCACGAGCACGGGGTTGGGGGTGCAGGCTGGCGGGGTAGATAGGGAACTCAAGTCTCGACGGGGAGGATTCACGTGGCTTACAGGCTTGCACCAGATGAAGGCGTGCGCGAGGCCATCGTTCGCTGCGCGCGCGAGGAGCTCGACCGAGCGGTCAGCGAGCTCAGCGAGGGGATCAGGGATGACCCGGTGCGTGCGGTGCATACCGCGCGCAAGGCGGTCAAGCAGGAACGGTCGCTGCTGCGCCTAGCCCAGGGCTCGATGTCGCCCAAACAGCGCCGGCGCGAGAACGCCGCGCTGCGTGGGGCAGCCCGCGCGCTGTCTGATGCGCGTGATGGCGACGTGATGATCGAGACCTTGACGCAGCTCTCCGATCGCTTTGCGGGGCAACTGCCAGAGGAGGCTTTCCGCTCGGTTCGTCAAGAGCTGGAACTGGCGCGCGATGCCGGGCGCGAACAGCTCGTCGGCTCGGCGCTGGGAACCCGATCGGTCCAAGAGCTTGGTGCGGTGCGACTGCGGGTCGACGACTGGCAGTTCGTCTCGGGCGGCTGGTCGGCGATCGACCGGGGCCTGATGCGCTCCTATCGAAGCGGAAGTAAGGCGTTTGCCCGGGCGCGAACGGAGGGCTCGCTGGAGGACCTGCACGCCTGGCGCAAGCGGGTCAAAGACCTGTGGTACCAGCAGCGGTTGCTGGCGCCGATCTGCGGGGCTGCGGTCCGCGGCCAGGCCAAGGAAGCCCACCGGCTCGCCGACGTGCTGGGCGACGACCACGATCTGGGGGTGCTGCGCCAGCGGCTGACCGACGGCCGGTTGGACCTTCCGATCGACCTGGATGCGCTCGTCAGGCTGATCGATCACCGCCGGGATGAGCTGCAGGCCGAGGCGATGTATATCGGTAGGCGCGTCTACGCCGAGAAGCCCAAGGCATTCGAGCGGCGGATGCGCCGTCTCTGGAAGGCCGGGCGGGCGGCGGCCAAAGCCCGGCGCGACCGGTATCCCGCCGAGCTGGCCGAGGCGACTCGGCAGTGGAACCCGCCTGACCTCTGATCATCGCCGCAAGTTGCGTGTAAAGATCCTGTAACCGGGGAGCTGTCAGAGCCGATCGGTCGGAACCGTGCAATACAGTGACAGCCATGTTGGCGCAGCGAAGCGAGACGCTGCCGGACGCATCGGTTCCCGCGCAGCGAGCGACAGCCCGGCTCCGGCTCGCGGTGCTCGACCGCGACTCGGGCTTCATGCAGGTGCTCGCCAATCGTCTGGGCACGCTCGGCTACGAGTACCGCGCCCTGGCGGGCTCCGCCACTCCCGACGCCCTGGTGGGCATGCACCTGGGTGCGCTCGTGGTCGACCCCGCTGTCCTCGGTCCAGGAGCGTGGGACTACCTGGAGGGGGTCTGCTCACGTCTCCCGGGGCTCGCGGTCATCGCGTGCACCGGCCCGTCGTCGGTCGCCCAGCGCGTCCGTGGCCTGCGGCTCGGAGTGGACGCATGGGTGACGAAGCCGTGCCACGCCGAGGAGCTGATCTGTGTGGTCGAAGCGACGCTGCGGCGCCATCGCCGTACCGAGATGCCGGCGCTCGAGGCGGCGACCCGCTTTGGGCAGATAACCGTCCGCCCCGATCTCCATCAGGTCTACGCCGACGACGTCAGCCTCGAGCTGACCGCGCGCGAATTCGAGCTCCTTCGCCTGCTGACCGGCTCTGATCGGGTGCTCCGGCGCGAGGAGATCTACGAACGCGTTTGGGGTTACGCGATGGCGCACGGCGATCGCTCGGTGGATGTGTTCGTGCGCAAGCTGCGCCAGAAGCTGCGCGTCGCCTCGCCGGAGTGGAGCTACATCCATACCCACTTCGGGGTCGGCTACCGGTTCGCGCCCGAGCGCGACGGTACGCTCGGTGGCGGGGATGGCGTCGAGCGCGAGGATGCGCTCGAAGGCGAGCTCGACATCGCCGCGAGCACTCGTGGCGCTGCGTGCGACCCCGCGCTGACTGCCTGAGGCCCCTGACTGCCTGAAGGCCCGCGCTGACCTGCGGTCAGGCGCCGGCGCGAGCTCGCCGGCCGGCCCGATCACAGCTCCTTCACATCTGCGTCACGATTCGGTAACGCGAGCGCGGCTGCGCCGCAGCAGCATCGAGCGATGGCGGTGGCGGCCAAGACGTCGGACTTGCGTGAAACGCTCCAGGTGGGCCCGCTCGAAGTGATGCCCGAGGAGCATCTCGCCCGCGCCGGCGGCCGCGCGCTGATGCTCTCGATCCGCGAGCTGCGCCTGCTGACCGAGCTCGCCCGCCGGGCGGACCGGATCATGGCGCGCGAGGAGCTGTTCAGCCTCGTCTGGGGCCGCGAGATGCGCTCGGGGGACCGGTCCGTGGACGTCTACGTGCGCAAAGCTGCGGGTGAAGCTCGAGTTGGCGCTCTCGGGCTGGAGCTTCATCCCCACCCACTTCGGATTCGGGTACCGCTGGCGGCCGAGCGAAGACAGCACGCCAACGACTCGTTCACAACCGATTAACACCGTGGACCCGGCCGACGCCGACACTC
>JBPCQU010000198.1:0-14801 GCA_050997795.1 Solirubrobacteraceae bacterium
CGCGCTGGGAGCTGTTGAAGACCACGGGGCTGCGCGACGCAGATGGGCGGTTGACCGCCGCCGTAACCGTGATCGAGGATCTGACCGCGGTCAAGACGGCCGAGGTCCACATGCGGATGCTGTCCGAATTGGGACGGATCCTCGCGGCTTCGTTCGACTCGCCGCAAGCGCTGCAGGACGTGGCCGAGATCGCGGTTCCGGGGCTCGCTGACTGGTGCGTGATCGATCTGGTCGATCGCGAGCAGAAGCGCGAGAACGTGGTGGTGTCCGGTCCGGACCGCGCCCACCGCGAGCTCGTGGCGCGGCTGCGCGAGTCAGGGCCCGACGAGCTCGACCCCCAGTCGACGCTCGGACGCGTCATTTGCACCGGGACGGCGGAGCTCTTCTCGGAGCTGACCGGCGAGCACCTGGTCGAGATCTCACGCGACTCCGGGAATCTCGAGCTCCTGCACGCGCTCGGGGTTCGCTCGGCGATCGTGGTGGCGATGCGGGTGCGCTCGCGGGCGGTCGGGACGATGACCTTCTACACGTCTGAGTCGCGGCGCCGGCTGACCCACGGCGATCTCGAGCTGGCCGAGCAGTTCGCCGGCCGCGCAGCGATCGCGCTCGAGAACTCGCGCTTGCAAAGGACGTTGGGCCGCGTCTCGGAGACCCTCCAGCAGAGCCTCGTGCCCAGCGATCCCCCGGAGGTTCCGGGGTGGGAGATCGCCGCCCTCTATCGACCGGCCGGCGCCGCCCAGCGGATCGAGGTCGGAGGCGACTTCTACGAGGTGTTCTCCACCGGCTCGACGTCACTGGCGCTGATCGGCGATGTCACCGGCCACGGCGTGACCGCGGCCACGCTCGCCGGGCTGCTGCGCCACGGGGCCCGCTTCGCCAGTCGGCTCGAGCCACAGCCGGCGGCGATCCTGCACCGGCTCGACGAGGACCTGCGCCAGCGCTCCGGCTCCGCGCTCTGCACGGCCCTGTGCGCTGCACTCGGCGCCGGCGAGCTGGTCCTGAGCTCAGCCGGACACCCGGCCGCTCTGCTCGTCGACGTGGACGGCAACATCGTCGAGGCGCCAGCGACCGGGCCGCTGCTGGGAGCGTTTGCCGACGCGCGGTGGGGGGAAGAGACCGTGGCCGTGGCGCCCGGGACGCTGGTGCTGCTCTACACCGACGGGATATCCGAAACCGCCGGGGCGCACGAGCGCTTCGGCGTGGAACGGCTGCGCGGGCTGCTCGGTGAGCACGCCGGGGCGAGCCCGAGCGAACTGCTCCACGCGCTCGGCGCGACCCTCGACCGGTTCCGCGAAGGCGAGGCCACCGACGACGTCGCAGCGCTGGCGCTGCGACCGGCCTCAGGCTCGGGCTGAAGGATTCAGAGCTGCTCGCGCACGGGGGCCTAGCGACGATGGTCGACGACGACCACGTGCAGCAGCTCGTCGTCTCCATCGGGCTCGACTGACAGCTCGTCGCTCAGCAGCGCCAGCGGCGACGGCGCCCGATCTGCGCGTGGCGAACGCAGCCGCTCGCTGGTGCCCGAGCGAAACGGGCCGACTACGAGCTCCAAGCGTCGCTCGGCCGCCTCCAGGCGCGCTTGGATCCGCAGCCCGGCCGCTGCGCTGACCGCGTGGGCAGCGAGCGTGTCGGTCACGAGATACACGTCGGAGAAGCGATCGAGCGAGAAGTGGGCACCCGCCGCGAGGGTCCGTGCGAGCCGGCCCAGGACCCCGGCGAGCAGCGTCACCGGGGACAGCGAGACGACGATCTCATGGGTGCCCTCGCGCGCCCAGGCCTCGTCCGGGCCGGCGACGGTCGGTCGCTCCAGCAGGGTCCGGCCATCGCGCTGCGCCGCGAAGTCCATCTGCACCCGCGTGCCGCCCTCGGGACCAGGAAGGAGGCTCACCTCGTCCGCCAGGGCGCGGATCACGGACATGCCGATTCCTTCGGCGCGCTCGGAAGCCGCGGCCGGCAGGCCCACCCCGCTGTCGTCGACCGTGACGCGGATCCGCCGCTCATCGACGAACAGCCGTACCCCCATCGGCCCCGGGGCGCCACCATAGGCATGCAGTACGACGTTGTTGCAGGCCTCGCTAACCGTCGTCTTGAGGTCGTCGAGCAGCTCCGGGTCGATTGTCAGCAGCTCAGCGACGCCGCTGAGCATCCCTCGCACGACGGTGAGGGTTTGCGGCCTGCTCTCGAGGTCGAGTGAAACGATGGGCGAATTGCTTCTCACACCGGCTCTCACCAGATGCCCCGCGTCGAGCGCCACCAAACTACCTCCCGTCGGGCCTCAGCTCTGACGGGGCTCGGGCTCCACACTCGGGCTCGGTGAGCTCCGTCAGCCGGACGATCGACCGCCTGAGGATGCGCGAAACCTGCATCTGGGAGACGCCAATCCGTTCGGCGATCTGGGTCTGGGTCAGATCTCCAGCAAAGCGCAGCGCCAGCACCTCGCGCTCGCGAGCCGACAGATGGCGCGCGGCGAGCGCGACCGTTACCGCGGCGTCGGCCAGGCCAAGTCCGGGATCCTCTTCTCCGTACGCGTCGATCACCGTCCCGCTCTCTCCCTCCCCGTCGTCATAGGGCGCGTCGAGCGAAGCAGCGTGATGGGCCCGCGAGACTTCCAGCGAGTCCAGTACGTCCTCGACGCCCAGCTCGAGATACTCGGCGAGCTCGGGCACCGTCGGGGCGCGGCCCGCTTTGGCGCTCAGCTGATGCTGGGCGTCCTCGACCTTGACCGCCCGCTCCTGGGCACCCCGAGGGACGTGGACCGCCCACCCGAGATCACGAAAATAACGCTTGAGCTCGCCGAGGATGGTGGGCACCGCGAACGAAGAGAAGGCGGTACCGCGGCTCGCGTCGAACCGATCCACCGCCTTGACCAAGCCGAGGCTCGCGACCTGGAGCAGGTCTTCGAACGGCTCGCGGGCGCCGCTGTAGCGGCGGGCGAGCTTGCGCGCCAGCGGCAGGAACCGCTGCACCAGCTCCTCGCGCACGCGGGGGTCACGGTCGCGCTGCCACCGACGCAACAGCGCCTCGGTGCCAATCGCCGGGAGAGTCCCGGGTCGCGCCCTGCGGCGCGGGGGGTGGAGCCTCGTGGGTGGGGAGCCGGAGCTCGCGGTGGATGGCGCCATCGCAGTTTCGCTTACCCGGTTTTGCCTCCTTCAACCAGGTGGATAGCCTTGGCTTGTGACGCGAGTGGCAGTGGTCGGCCACGTTGAATGGGTCGACTTCGTGTGTGTGGCGCGGTATCCAGCGCGAGGCGAGGTCGTCCACGCGGAGAGGGCGTTCACGCATGCGGCCGGGGGTGGCGTGGTGGCCGCCGCCGTGCTCGCCGAACTCGGCGCCGAAGTCGACTTCTTCTGCGCGCTCGGGCGTGACGACAACGGCAGTGCGGCAGCGGCGGAGCTCGCTGATCGCGGCGTGATCGTCCACGCGGCGTGGCGCGAGCAACCAACCAGGCGGGTGGTCACTCTGCTAGAGGAGGACGGCGAGCGGACGATCGTGACGATCGGCGAGCGGCTCGAGCCAACCGGCGACGACGAGCTCGACTGGGAGCAGCTCGAGCACGTCGACGGTGTCTACTTCACAGCCGGCGACGCCGGCGCGGCGGCGCAGGCGCGCAAGGCACGTGTCCTGGTGGGATCGCCGAGGGCGCGGGAAGCGCTCGACGGCCACGGGGGGGCGATCGACGCGCTGGTCTTCAGCGCCAGCGACGAGGGGGAGCGCCGCTGGGCTCCGCGGCTGGAGCGCCACACGAGGCTGATGGTGCAGACCGAGGGCGCGCGCGGCGGACGCTGGTGGGGCGAGTCTCGCGGGCGCTGGAGGGCGGCGCCGCCGCCGGGCAAGCCGCGCGACGCCTACGGGTGCGGAGATTCGTTTGCCGCCGGACTCACGTTCGGGCTCGCGCGAGGCCTGTCCGTGGCCGACGCAGCGGTCACGGGCGCGCAGTGCGGGGCGCGGATGCTGACGCTCGAGGGCGCGCCCTGACGGCTCGCCGGGCGCGCTGCCCGTGCTCGGCTGGTGGCCGTTGGCCCAGGCCTCGGGGCCTTAGCCTTCGGGCGTCCGCGGGGCGTAGCGGTGGTGGAGCATGAGCGCGTTTCCGTCCGGGTCACTGAAGAACGCCATGTGGCAGACGCCGGTGTCGAATGTGTCCCCGGAGAACGCGACGCCGGCCTGCTCCAGCTCCGAGCGCGCGGCTTCCATGTCGGCGACGTGGAGCGCGATCGCGTTGCGGTTGACGTGGTACTCCAGCCCCATCCGCTCGGGGCTGATGACGCCCAGCGTCAGGTTGCCGGTCTCGAATTCGGCGAACCCGCGGTCGGGATGGTAGGCCGAGCGGGGCAGGCCCAGCTTCGTGCCGTAGAACTCGACGGCGCGGTCGAGGTCCTTGGTCGGCACCGTTACGAAGTCGACACCAGTGACGGACTGCTGCGTCGCTGCCATGGTCCTCCCCTGCTCGTTGTTTGCGGTGGGCCCTACGAGGCTTCGACACTACAGCCGAGGGAGAAGTCCGTCCGGGATTAGTGCGAACATCCGTTCGTATGGCGCACCCCACGATACTCCACGCGGACCTCGACTCGTTCTACGCCTCGGTGGAGCAGCGAGACAACCGGCGCCTGCGGGGCCGGCCGGTGATCGTGGGCGCCGGAGTGGTGCTCGCTGCGAGCTATGAGGCCAAGGCGCGCGGCGTCAGGACCGCGATGGGCGCGGCGCGCGCGAGGGCGCTTTGTCCCGGTGCAGTCGTGGTACCCCCGCGGATGTCGGCCTACTCCGAAGCGAGCAAGGCGGTGTTCACCGTCTTCGAGCGCACCTCGCCGCTGGTCGAGGCGCTGTCGATCGACGAGGCGTTCCTCGACGTCCGCGGGCTCGAGCACATCTCGGGCAGACCGGCCGGGATCGCCGCACGTCTGCGCAGGGAGATCCGCGACGAGATCGGGCTGGCGATCACGGTCGGGCTGGCGAGCACAAAGTTCCTCGCCAAGGTCGCGAGCGGTGTCGCCAAGCCCGACGGGCTGCTGGTGATTCCGGTCGGCTCAGAGCTCGCCTTCCTGCATCCGCTGCCGGTCGAGCGGCTGTGGGGCGTCGGCCGCGTCACCTCGGCCCGGCTCCACGAGCACGGCATCATCACCGTCCGCCAGGTCGCGGCGCTCGGCGAGGAGGCGCTCGTGACGATCCTCGGTCGAGCCGCGGGACGCCACCTGCACGCGCTCGCTGGCAACCGCGATCCGCGGCCCGTGCGTGCGCGCACGAGACGGCGCTCGATCGGCGCACAGCGCGCGCTCGGCCGGCGCGCGCGGGCGCCCGGGGAGGTGCAGGCCGCGCTGATGACCCTCATCGACCGCGTCGCGCGGCGGCTGCGAGCCGCGAACCGGGCGTGCCGGACCGTGGTACTGCGGCTGCGCTTCGACGACTACTCGCGGGCGACCCGCTCGCACACGATGGCCGAGGCGACGAGCCGGACCACCGCGCTGCTGACCGTCGCGCGGGCCCTGTTCGAGGCCGCCCGGCCGCTGATCGAGCAGCGCGGGCTGACCTTGATCGGGGTGGCACTGACCAATCTCTGTGACCGAAGCGCGATCCAGCTCGCGCTGGCCTTCGACCGCGCTTCGCGACTCGACGGCACGCTTGACGCGCTCTGCGAGCGCTTCGGCACGGCGGCGATCTCTCGCGGCACGCTCGTCGGCCGTGACCCCGGCCCCTGGGTGCCGCTGCTCCCGGATTAGCCTCCCGATCCCCGACTCGCGCAGATGGGGCCACGGCCTCCGCCTCGCGAGCGGGGCCTGACCCAGATCAGAGCTCGGCCAGCCGCCGCTCGAGGAAGCGGCGCTCCGGCCCGGCCGTCGTGCGGTCGAGCGCGCGCCGGTACGCGGCCGCCGCCTCGTCGGACCGTCCAAGCCGGCGCAGCAGCTCCGCCCGGGTCGAGTGCAGATACCGATACTCGTCGAGCCCGAGCGCGTCGACGACCTGGAGCGCCTCCTGCGGCGACCCCGCCTCGGCGACCGCGACAGCTCGGTTGAGCTCCACGACCGGGGAGCCGGTCAGGGTCGCGAGCTCGCCGTACAGACTCGCGATCTGCGGCCAGTCGGGCGGGTCCTCGGCCTGGAGCGACGCGATCGCCGCCTGGAGCACGTATTGTCCCCGCCCGCGCAGCGACAGCGCGCGGGCGAGCGCCACACGCCCGGAGTCGATCTGGTCGAGGTTCCACAGCGAGCGGTCCTGGTCGGCGAGCAGCACGAGCTCGCCTCCGGCCACGCGGGCGCGCCGGCGCGAATCATGCAACAGCATCAGCGCCAGCAGGCCATGGACCTCGGACTCGTCGGGCATCAGCTCCGCGAGCACGCGCCCGAGCCGGATCGCCTCGGCGGCGAGGTCGAGCCGACCGCCATACCCCTCGTTGAAGATTAGGTAGACGACCGCGAGCACCGCCGCGAGCCGCTCCGGGAGCAGATGCTGGGGCGGGACGCTGAACGGGATCCCAGCGACCCTGATCTTCGCCTTGGCCCGCGAGAGCCGGCGCTTCATCGTCTCGGGCGCGACGATGAACGCCCGTGCGATCTCCTCGTTACGCAGGCCGCCCAGCGCCCGGAGCGTCAGCGCGACCTGGGCGTCGATCGCCAGCGCGGGGTGACAGCAGGCGAACAGCAGCTCGAGGCGCTCATCGGGGATCGGGCTCTCGTCCAATTCGTTCTCCACGGTCTGCGCCTCTGCCTCGGCCGCTCCGAGCAGACCGGCCTTGGCGGCGAATGCTCGGTCGCGGCGCAGGCGGTCGATCGCGCGGTTGCGTGCCGTCGTGACGAGCCATGCGCCGGGATTGTCCGGTTCGCCATCGCGAGGCCAGCGCTCGGCCGCGATCGCGAACACCTCCGCGGCGGCTTCCTCGGCGAGGTCAAAGTCGCCGAGAAAGCCGATCAGCGAGGCCAGGACCCGACCCCACTCGTCGCGAAAGACACGCTCGATCAGGGCTGTGGCTCCATGATCGGGCGCACCTCCACCGAGCCCCCGAGACGCGCCGCCGGGACGCGCTCCGCGATTCGCAGCGCCGCGTCGACGTTCTCCACGTCGAACAGGTAGTAGCCGCCGAACACCTCCTTGGTGTCGGCAAACGGCCCGTCCGTCGTCAGCGTCTGGCCGCCCTCGATCCGCAACGTCGTCGCCATCTCGGGCGGATGCAGCTGGGCGCTGGCAACGTAGCCCGGCTCGTCGCGCAGTGCGGCGTACTGCCCGAGCATCGCGTTGAACTCATCCTCGGGAAGCGCCTCGTGGCTCCCGGGCCTTGCATAGACCAGCAGTGCGTACTTCATGTGTGGCCTCCTCTGGGACGCTTGCTTTACGTCCTCACAACGAACGACGGGTGCCCGAGGGGACAATCTTCCTCGATCACGCCCTCAGTGACTACGATGGGCTTCGTGCATTCGTCGACGGCCCCGATCTCCAGCTTCGGCCAGCTCGAAGCTCATCGCGGCGAGTTGACGGCTCACTGCTACCGCATGCTCGGCTCGCCGTTCGAAGCCGAGGACGCGGTGCAGGACACGCTGCTGCGGGCGTGGCGGAGCAGCGATCGATTCGAGGGCCGCGCGTCGGTGCGCTCGTGGCTGTACCGGATCGCCACCAATGTCTGCCTCGACATGCTGGGCGGCCGCCAGCGCCGCGCGCGCCCGATGGATCTCGGCCCCGCCGTCGCTCCGATCCAGGAGAACCTCTTACAGCTCGCCGACGACCAGTGGGTGCAGCCCGTGCCCGACACGCTGCTGGCCCCCGAGGGAGATCCCGCGGACGTGATCGTCGCCCGCGAGTCGATCCGGCTCGCGTTCGTGGCGGCGCTGCAGCACCTGCCTCCGCGCCAGCGCGCAGCGCTGATCTTGTGCGAGGTGCTGCAGTGGAAGGCCACCGAGGCGGCCGACCTCCTCGAGATGACGGTCGCCGGGGTCAACAGTGCGCTGCAGCGCGCGCGGGCCACGCTCGCCAGCCAACAGCTCAGCTCCTCGGGGCCGGCGCCGACGCTCGAGGCGACCGATCGCGAGCTGCTCGACCGCTACGTCCACGCGTTCGAGCGCTATGACATGGACGAGCTCGCGAAGCTGATCCACGAGGACGCGACCCAGTCGATGCCGCCCTTCTCGCTGTGGCTGCGCGGCCGCGAGGACATTCTGCGCTGGTTCGTCGGTCCGGGGATCGCGTGCCGCGGCTCGCGCGTCATCCCCACGACGAACGCCAACGGCTCACCAGCCTTCGGCCAGTACAAGCCGAGCCCAAGCGGCGGTTACGAGCCCTGGGCGCTGCAGGTTCTCGAGCTCGATTCCGAGCGCGTCGTCGAGTTCACCTTCTATCTCAACACGCGTGAGCTGTTCCCCCTGTTCGGCCTCCCCGATCGCCTGGAAGGCTGACAGCGCTCACCGGGAGTACCCGCTCGAGGCCCATGAAGGCGACCAGCGCCGCCAGCTCGCTCGAGCCACCGCGTAGCGTGATCTGGCAATCGCGCCGCCGCGCCGCGAGCGCGAGGCGGGCCAGCGCGTCGACCGCGACCGCGTCGGCAGCGACTCCGGCCACGTCACAGACCACGCTCCGCGCCGTGCCGCGCTCGAGCAATGTGCAGACCCGCTCGCAGAGCCCCGGCAGGTCCGCACGCTCGATCGGACCGCGGATCGTGAAGTCGGCCGGGGGCGATGAGCCGGGCACGCGAGCTCGGCGATAGCCCGCAGTCAGTCCGTCTCGGCGCAGGCGACGCCGGGGCTGACCTCCGTCCGGTGCTTGGGCAGCTTGGCGACGACGCCGGTGGGCCGGGGCACGACTGCCGCGAGCACGGCGATCGCCGCGAGCACGAGCCCCGTCGAGACCAGGAAAGCCGCGTGGTAGCCGCCGGTCAGCGCGGCAGCCTGGGCCACGCCCTGATGGGTGAGCGCGCGAGTGTGGCCGGCCGAGATCGTCGCCAGCACAGCCAGGCCAAGCGCGCCGCCCACCTGCGCGGTGGTGTTCACCAGTCCCGAGGCCAGCCCCGCGTCCTCGCGCGGCGCGCCGGCCATCGCGAGCGTCATCAGGGCCGGGAACGCGGCGCCGACGCCGGCGCCGAGCAGAAGCATCGCCGGGAGCACGTCGGCGGCGTAGGCGCCCCGGACCGGGGTCCGCGAGAACAGCGCGAGGCCGACCGCCACCGGGATCATGCCGCCGAGCAGCGTCGCGCGAGCGCCGAACCGCGCGACCAGGCGATTTGAATAGCGGAGTGACATCGTGCCCATCACCAGGGTCGTGGGGAGAAACGCCAAGCCCACGTGGAGGGCGTCGTAACCCAGGACGCGCTGCAGGTAGAGCGCTCCCATGAAGAACATCCCGAACATCCCGGCGACCAGCAGCGCCTGGATCAGGTTGGCGGCGGCGAGATTGCGCGAGCGCAGCACGCGCAGCGGGATCAAGGGCTGGGCGGCGGTCGCCTCGCGGAGCACGAACAGAGCCAGCAGACACAGGGCACCCACCCCGAATCCCAGGGTCCGGCTCGATCCCCACCCGTCCTGGGTCGCCGGCGCAACGATCGTGTAGACGCCCAGGATCAGCGCTCCGATCAGCAGCAGCGCCCCGGGCACGTCGGCGCGGGCAGTGGACTCGCGTCGCGGAGCCTCGTCGAGGAGCCGCAGCGCGGCCAGCCCGGTGGCGATCCCGATCGGAAGGTTGATGAAGAAGATCCAGTGCCAGTTGATCGACTGGGTGAGGACCCCGCCGGCCAGCAGCCCGATCGAACCACCCGCCGAGGCCACGAACCCGTAGACCCCGATCGCCTTGGCCTGCTCGGCCGGCTCGGGGAACATCGTGACAATCATCCCCAGGATGACGGCCGAGGTCATCGCGCCACCGAGACCCTGAAGGAAGCGCGCGGCGATCAGCATCGTCTGCGTCTGGGCGACGCCGCACAGCGCAGACGCGATCGTGAACAGCCCGAGCCCGGCTAGGAACACCCGCCTGTGGCCGAGCAGGTCACCAAAGCGCCCCGCAAGCAGCAGCAGCCCCCCAAACGTGATCAGGTAGGCGTTGACGACCCAAGCGAGACTCGACTGAGAGAAGCGCAGGTCCCGCTCGATCGAGGGCAGCGCGACGTTCACCACCGTGACATCGAGGACGATCATCAACATTCCCACGCACAGCACGTAGAGCCCGATCCAGCGCCGGCGGTCGGCGGCGGGCGGTACGCCCGTGCCGTCGAGCGGTGCGCTCCCCGATTTGATCGGTGATGTCTCAGCGGCGTCCATGGGTCTGGTCTCCTTGCGGTCTGGGGTTCCGGCCCTAAGACGAAGGGCGGCCGAGAAACTCATCGGCGACCGCTCGCGCCGCGCGCCACGGCACAATCACTCGGTGATGGTCGCGGCCGCCCCCTCCCCCCGAAAGCGCCACGCGCTATCGCTGTTCACTGGCCTGCCTCGAAATTACGACCGCATGGGCGCATCGCTGAGCTTCGGCCAGGACCCGCTCTGGCGCCGCTCGCTCGTGCGCGCAATCGATCCTGCGCCTGGTGAGCGCATCCTCGATGTGGCCACCGGCACCGGCATGGTGGCGGCGGCGCTGGCCCGGCGTTCGGCGTGCCAGGTGGTCGCGGTCGACCAGAGCGAGATGATGCTCGCGGCCGCCCGCGAGCGGGTACGGTCAGACCCCCAGCTCGCGGCACAGGTCAGCCTCAAGCAAGGCGAGGCGGAGCGACTCCCGTTCGCCGATTCGTCTTTCGACGCGCTGACCTTCACCTACCTGCTGCGCTACGTCGACGATCGCGCGGCGACGATGCGCGAGCTCGCCCGTGTCGTCAAGCCCGGCGGTCGGATCGGGATGGTCGAGTTCGGGGTGCCCGGCGCGGCTCCGTTGCGCGCGTTGTGGCGCGTCCACACCCGCATCGGGCTGCCGCTCCTCGGGCGGCTGGTCTCCCCGGCGTGGTTCGAGGTCGGACGCTTCCTGGGGCCGAGCATCGAGGAGCTGCATACGCTCGAGCCAGACCTGGTGGGGCTGTGGGAGGCAGCCGGGATCCGAGAGGTGCGCCTGGAGCGTCCGAGCTTCGGTGCCGGCCTGGTGATGTGTGGCGTGAGAGATGGCGGCCGAGCGCCGTAAGCTCGATCGTCCGGCCTTCTACGCCCTGGCGAGCGGCGGCTGGCGAGACCTCATCACCCTGCTGCACCCGCCCTACACGGCGTGGCACCTGAGCTACGTGGTGCTCGGCGCGGCCGTGGCTCCGACGTTTCACGGCGGCCGGCTGGGGGCTGCGCTCGGCGCGTTCTTCCTGGCCGTTGGGGTCAGCGCGCACGCGCTCGATGAGCTCAACGGACGTCCGCTGCGCACCAATCTGTCACGCCACACGTTGATCGGGCTGGCCGCCGTGGGCCTTTCCGGCGCGGTCGGGATCGGCGTCCTCGGCGCGGTCATCGTCTCCCCGCTGCTGTTGCCGCTGGTGGCGCTCGGAGCCGTGCTCGTGCTGGCGTATAACCTCGAGCTCGCTGGGGGGCGGATCCACACCGACGTCTGGTTTGCGCTGGCCTGGGGTGGCTTTCCGGCCTTCACCGGCTACTTCGCGCAAACGCTCGCGATCCGTCCCGCGGGCCTGCTCGTGGCGGCGGCGTGCTGCTTGCTGAGCGCCGCCCAGCGCCGGCTGAGCACGCCGGTCCGCGAGCTCCGGCGGCGCACGACAGCTGTCACCGGAGAACAGCGCCTCACCGACGGGACGGCCGTCGAGTTGACCAAGGCTCGGCTCGCCGCGCCACTGGAAGGTGGTCTGTCGGCTCTCTGGATCGCCCTCGTCCTGCTCGCGGCCGGCCTGCTCGCGGCGCGGCTCTGATTCAATCGCGCCATGCCAAGCTTCGACGTCTCGGGCAAGGTCGCGGTGGTAACCGGCGGCGCGCGCGGGATCGGCTTCGGGACCGCGCAGGCGCTGGCCAGGCGCGGCGCCGAGCTGGTGATCGTCGACCTCGATCAGGGGGCGGCCGAGAGCGCCGCGGCCCAGCTTCCCGGCCGCGCGGTCGGACTCGCCGCCGACGTGACCGACCGCGGCGCGATGCAGCGCGTGGTCGCGACCGTCGCCCAGCAGCGCGGCGGGGTCGACGTGGTGATCGCTAACGCCGGCGTCGCTTCGCGGGCGGCGACCGTGCGGGCGATGAACGGCGAGGCGTTCGACCGCGTCCTGGCCGTCAACCTCGGCGGCGTCTACAACACCGTGATCGCCGCGATCCCGGAAATCGCCGCGCGTCGCGGGCACGTGGTCGTCACCTCCTCGGTTTACGCGTTCGCCAACGGGATGGGTGCGGCGCCCTACGCGATGGCCAAGGCCGGGGTGGAGCAGCTCGGACGCGCGCTTCGAGTCGAGCTCGTCCCGCACGGCGCCGGCGCGAGCGTCGCGTAATTCGGCTTCATCGACACCGAGATGGTCCACCGCGCGATCGACGCCGACCCAATCTCGGCCAAGATGCAGAACGTCCTACCGAAGGTTCTCCGCAAGCGCCTCACGCCCGCGCAGGCGGGCGAGGCCGTCGCGCGGGGGATCGAGCGGCGCGCCCCGCGGATCATCGCGCCCAAGCGCTGGGCGGCGTTCAGCGCGTTGCGCGGAATCGTCAACCCGCTGCTCGACTGCTACATGCTCTCCGACGCCGACACGCAGGCGATCGTCCGCGAGCTCGACGCGCGCGGAGATCAGGAGCAGCCGCTGACGGCGTGAGACGAGCCGCTCAGCCGGTCTCGGTCGGAGTCAAGGCGACCACCGGGATAACGCGTTCGGTGTGCTGCTCGTACTCGGCGAACTGCGGGAAGCGCTCGGCCTGCGTTCGGTACAGGCGCTCGCGGTCTTCACCGGTGACCTCGCTGGCGACGACGTCTATCGTGTCGGTGCCGATCTCGATCGTTACGTTGGGCTGGGCCTTTAGGTTGTGGTACCAGCCGGGGTTCGTCGGCGCGCCGGCCTTGGTGGCGAACACGAAGTAGCGGCCGCCCTCGCTCAGGTAGGCGACCGGGCTCACGCGGCGCTGGCCGGATTTAGCACCGGTGTGGTGCAGCAGCAGCACGGGCATGCCGCCCAACATGCCGCCGATACGCCCGTCGTGGGCGCGGAACTCCTCGATCACCTGGGCGTTGAAGTCTGCGGGCGAGGCGGACATCGGGCTCCTCTGGAAACGTTTACAGTGTCACCGAACCCCGCGCAGTCTACGGACGTGGCCCGACCTCGTCGCGCGGTACGGTTCGTCGCCGATGAGCGTAGTCGGGCTCGATCACGTCCAGATAGCCGCCCCGCCTGGGTGCCAGCCCGACGCCCGGTGGTTCTTTGGTGAGCTGCTCGGCTTGGCCGAGGTGACGAAGCCCGGCGCGCTGCGGGCGCGAGGGGGGGGTCTGGTTCAGCGTCGGCGCCCAGCGGCTGCACGTTGGCGTGGAGGAGGCCTTCTCGCCGTCACGGAAGTCCCATCCCGCGCTCACCGTGGCAGCCGACGAGCTCGGCGTACTCGCGGAGCGTTTCGTCGCCGCCGGTCTCGAGGTGCTCAGGGACGACGCGCTCCCGGACACGAGGCGATTCGTTTCGAAGGACCCGTTGGGGCAACCGCATCGAGCTCGTCGCGGCCACGCATTCTCAGTCGCTCTAATGCGGCGCGGCGCGCGAGGTGGTGCGGGCTCGGTCTAGCTTCAGCCGTCGACGAGCAGGCCGTGAAGCGGCCCGAGCAGCGCCATCGAGCGCCGAGAGACGCCGGGGAGCTCTTGCAGACGATGGGTCAGCGGTTCGCCCCGCTTTCGGCGCGCGAGCTGCTCGGCGGCGATCGGGCGCCACAGCGCATCGACGACATGAGCCGGCTCGCCGGAGACCTCCTGCACCGAGCACTCCAGATGCTCGGCCCAGAGCCGCAGCCTGGTCTCGCGCGCGAGCGCGGAGTCACAGGTCACGACGTTCATCTCGGAATCGTTGAAGAACGAGTGCTCGTTGAGGTTCGCCGACCCGACTGTCAGCCAGGCGTCGTCGACGATCCCGACCTTGGCGTGGACGTACAGGGGGCCGGTGAGCCGGCCGCTACGGGCGGAGATCGTCGCGGCCAGAAAGCGGCCCGCGCCGTTGTCGGCGGCGGCCAGAACCCCCAGCTGGCCGCGCGTCGTGTCCGCCCCGTTGTTCGGCTTGGCGGGTAGCAGCAAGATGACGCGAAAATCATCGCTCGGCGGCTCGCGCAGCTTGTCAGCGAGGATGCCGGCGATCTGCGGTGACCAAAGGAACTGGCTCTCGAGATACACGAGTGTGCGCGCTGACCGCAGCGCGCGCGTATAGGACTCCACGACGCGAAAGTCGCCCTCGGGCAGGAAGTCATAGACCTTGTCAGGCACGGTCCGCACCACTTGGAGCTCGACGTCGCCGGCGGGGGGTGGTGGCGGTGTGTCCTCGATCTGATCGCCGGTTACCTCTCGCCAGCGAGCAGCGAAGTGGGCCGCTACATCGCCCACCGCGGGTCCGCGCACCCGGCTGCTGGCGTCGTGCCACCCCAGGCGCCCGCGCATCGGGTGGTCACCCGTATCGAAACGATCACCGCCCAGCGAGGTTAGGTCGATACCCCCGACAAACGCGACCTCGCCGTCCACGATCACCAGTTTCTCGTGATGGCAGTGCATCGGACGCTCGCGGGAATCGAGCTCGCACCGCACCCGCGTGCCCCGGACGAGCTCGTCGCGCACGCGGCGCACGGCCGCCCGAGCCGGGGTGAACGCCGGCACCGGCGCTCCGGCCCACAGCAGCACCCTGACCTCGAGTCGCTGCGCCAGGGCACCGAGCAGATCACGCAGCGCAGACGCGTGGTCGTCGCGCCGCAGCCCGAAATCAGGCGTTACGTGCC
>JBPCQU010000218.1:0-2749 GCA_050997795.1 Solirubrobacteraceae bacterium
CGCCGACACCACGATCGACACCCGGACCGACACCCCAGACCGAGCAACTGCCCGTCGCGCCGCCTCACCCAGCCAATCCCGGCAATCCGGGCTCACCCACCCAGCCGATCGGTGACTTCAGGTTTAGCGGCATCTCCACCCTGGTCGTTGACGTGCTGGCCGTGACCGCGCTGCAACGCGCCGCTGACCAGCTGACGCGGGTATTCGGGGTGTTCTTCGCCTTGGTGATCGGGGCCATCGCGCTCGGGACCGTTCTCAGTCCCGTCGTGGTTAGCGCGGGCGGCCTCAACGCCGGCCTGTGGACGATGGCTGTCGCGCCCGCGGTGCTGGCGCTGGCCGGGTACCCCCGGCGCTGCGCGCTGTCGATGAGGAGACGGGGGCGCGAGCGAGCGAGCTCGAGCCCGGGTCGTGCTGCTCGAAGGGCTCGGCATCTTCGCTGCTGCCCGGCGGCCGATCCTGGAGCGCCTGGCGGCAAGCGCCCAGGAGATGACTGTCGAGTCCGGGACCGCGATCGTGCGCGAAAGTGAGGACGCCACGCGCTCTACGTGTTAGCGTTAGCCAACGGTGAGGTTGAGGTCAGCGCCCGGGGCGAGGCCGGCGGCCCGAGCAGCGCCTCCGGGTCATGACCGCGCCCACCTACCTCGGAGAGATCGGCGTGCTCGAACGCATTCCCCGTACGGCCACCGTCACCGCCCGCGGACCGGTGAAGGTGCTGCGAATCGACGGTGACAGGCTGCTCGACGCTCTGACCGCCTCCCCGGCGTCGAGCTCCCTGATGGAGAAGGCTCGCGGGCGCCTGACGGTCACGCATTTTAGGCGCACGGCCTCGGTGTGGTCCGAGGCGGGGAATGAGGCTGAAACCACGAGTCGATTGACGCCTGACGCGCTCGACTTCCCTTTCTTTCCCATTCGGCCACAAGACGGCGGTGATGCTCGATCTGGAACGAGACACTGCCGCTCTTACCTTGGAACGGACTGTTCTCTCGCGATTGCCCGAGCCGAGCATCTGCCGGACATACCGCTGCCCACGCGTCGAGCGGCGGCCTGCTGCTCGCTGAAGGTCTCGGCGCCGTCGGGGCTGTCGGCCCACAAGAGATCGTTGGACCCAGAGGTTGCGCGCAATGCTCGCGAGCAGCCCGTCGAGCGCACCACCGCCCTGGGCTGTCTGTAGAGTCTGAACTATGAGCGGCGGGGGTGTGGCACGGCAGATCGCCCGTCGACGCAGGTTTTGCTTCGGATGCAGAGCCGCGTTGAGCGGGCTTTGCCGGGCGTGCCGCGCGGCTGGATGACGTGGCCCGCGGCCCTTCTCGCGTTGCTCGTCTCGCACCTCGTCGGGGATATGCTGCTCCAGACCGAGTGGCAGGCGGTGAACAAGGCGAGAGGGTTCGGCGATCGGCTGTCACGACGCGCTCTCGGTCTTCACGTCATGGCATACACGCTGGGTTGCGTTCCCGCTCTCTTCTGGATCGGCGCGGAAACAACGGCATTGCGAGCGATCGTTGTCGGTGCGCTGATCGCCATCCCGCATTTGTTGGTCGACGACGGTCGTCTCGTGCGGGTCTGGCTCCGCGAGATCAAGCGCGCTGACCGGCCGGGCGTCGGGCTCGTGATTGCAGTCGACCAGAGCTTGCATGTTGTGTGTCTGCTGGGGGCGGCTCTGGTTGCCGCTGCATGATCCGGCGCGGCTGCGTAAACGGCACCGCGCATGATCCGGGCCGCCGCCTTCCCGCGCGGACTTCCCGTTTTGAGTGGCTCTCGGACGAGCTGCTTGATCGCCTGGTCACGCAGGCCCGTGAACTGCAGGTGCGGGCGGATGATTGGATTATCCGCGAGGGTGAGCAGGCCGAGAGCACGGCTCATCGTGATCAGTGGCCGCCTGGAGGTCTTTGATGAGGGGCCGCGGGAAGCCTTGATCCGGGCCACTTGACCTCGCCCCGTGGGGGCACAGCGGGGTAGTGCAACAGACCCGCTTTCACGCGGATCCGGTCACCAGATCCGACGTCAACGACCAGGTCGACGTGGCTGCTCTGGATCTGCTATGACCGGAAGCGGAAGCCAATCGCTTGTAGCCCCAACTGAGCGACAAAGCAGTCACGACACCGGCAGATTGCTCGCGGCTGCTTGAGCGGCATTGGAGCTGGTCTTTGCTGACGAGCTTCGGTCGCTCGTCCCTACTCGCTGGGCGCTGGAGCGACGACGGCGGCGAGCGCTGTGAGCAGGCCGCGGAGCTGTTCGAAGCGATCTTTGCCGAGGTGTGCCGACCACTCCTGCTCGGTCTCGATCACGATCTCCCGCATCGCCCGCCCGAGCGCGACGCCGCGCCGCGTCAGGTGGATCCGAGTCGCCCGCCCGTGGCCGTCGTGGACGTGGCGTGTGAGGTAGCCGGCGTCTTCGAGCTGGCGCAGCAGATGGTTGAGCGCCTGCCGGGTCATTCCTCGCCGCGTGGCCAGCTCCGATGGCCGCAGGCCCTGCGGCCCCGGCCAGTGAAAGACGCTCAGATACGCCTCGTGGATGTCATCGAACCCACAGTTGCGCAGGCCCTCGAGCTGGCGCCGGCGTAGATCCTCCCAGGGGATTCGCAGCAGCGCGCCGACCAGCGGCTCTCCGAACGAGACGTCCTCGCCAGTGTAAAACGACTTGACATCCAACTGGAATCTCATGTAAAGTCAGTTTACACACCTCCACGATCCGAAGGAAGCCGATGGCACACAAGATCGACGCTCCAAGCTTGCGACTCGGCCCGACGCGG
>JBPCQU010000236.1:0-5615 GCA_050997795.1 Solirubrobacteraceae bacterium
TGTGCAACTTCATCCTCCCGGCGATCGTCCGCACCGGTCCGCTCGCGGTGGCGATCTCGACCGCCGGCGCCTCGCCGGCGCTGGCCAAGCGGATGAAGCGCGAGATCGGCGAGCTGTTCGGCGAGCCGTACGCCCGGCTCGCCGTCATGCTCAATGACGCTCGCGGATGGGCCAAGGCGACGCTCCCCACCTACCAGGACCGCAAGCAGTTCTTCGAGTCGATCGTCGGCGGCGATCCCGACCCGATCGAGCTGCTGCGCGCCGGCGACGCCGATCGCGTCCGCGCGCTGATCGAGTCCGCCCAGCTCGCCCACGCCCCGGCGAGAGCCGGATGACGCCCCGAGGCCGAGCGCCGGCCGGATGAGCGAGCTCACCCATCTCGACGCCTCCGGCCGCGCGCGGATGGTCGACGTCGGTGACAAGCCCGCCAGCGATCGCCGCGCGCTCGCGCGGGCGACGGTCAAGGTGACCCCGGAGACGGCCCGCCGGGTGCTCGAGGGTGACGCGCCCAAGGGCGATGTCCTCGGCGTGGCGCGGATCGCCGGCATCCAGGCGGCGAAGCGGACCTCGGAGCTGATTCCGCTCTGCCACCCGCTCGCGCTCTCGTTCGTCGGCGTAGAGGGATCGGTCGACGCCGACGCCGGCACGATTGAGCTGATCGCCGAGGCCCGCACCGCGGGCCCGACCGGCGTCGAGATGGAAGCGCTGACCGCTGCCTCGGTCGCGGCGCTGACGGTCTACGACATGGTCAAGGGGATCGAGCGCGGCGCCGAGATCGAGTCGGTGATCCTGCTGGAGAAGTCCGGCGGGCGCTCGGGGCTGTGGCGCCGCGGCTGAGCGCCGCTCCCGCGACCGCTCCCTGAGCCTATCCTGAGGCCCGCGATGCGAACCGCCATCCTGACCGTCTCTACCTCCGTGGCCGCGGGCCGGACCGAGGATCGCTCGGGCGCGGCGCTGGCCGAGCTGGCGCAGGCGGCCGGGGCCGAGATCGTCTCGCGCGATGTGCTGGCCGACGACCGGGGGGCGATCGAGGACTGGCTGCGCCGCGAGGCAGCGGGCGGGACGTCGTTGATCTTCACCACCGGCGGCACCGGCCTGACCGACGACGACGTGACCCCCGAGGCGACGCTGGCGGTGATCGACCGCCACGCGCCGGGGTTCGCCGAGGCGATGCGGGCCGAGGCGATCAGGCACACGCCGATGGGAATCCTCACCCGGGGCGTGTCAGGTATCTCGGGCCGGTCGCTGATCGTCAACTTCCCCGGCAACCCGAAAGCGATCGGCGAGCTCTTCCCGGTGATCGCGCCGGCGCTCGAGCACGCCGTCGCGACGCTGCAGCGCGAGGGTGGGCACCGAACCCCCGGCCATTGAGCTGCGCGGCCTCACCCGCTACTTCGGCGAGCGGGCCGCGCTGCAGGGGGTAACCGTGCGGGTCCCGGCCGGCGCGACGCTCGCCGTGCTCGGCCGCAACGGGGCCGGCAAGTCGACGCTCTTGCGGGTCCTCGCCTCGCTGCTGCGCCCGCACGCCGGCGACGTGCTCGTCTTCGGGGAGCCGCTCCCGCGCCGGGGCTTCGCCGTCCGCGCCAGGCTCGGGCTGCTGGCGCACGAGCCGCTGCTCTATCGCGAGCTCAGCGGACGCGAGAACCTCGAGTACCACGCGCGGCTGCACGGCGTCGGTCACGAGCGCGTCGAGGAGCTGATCGCCGCGGTTTCGATGGAGCGCCGCGCGCAGGAGCCGGTGCGTCTGCTCTCGCGCGGGATGGTGCAGCGCCTCGCCGTCTGCCGCGCGGTGCTGCACCAGCCCCAGCTGCTGCTGCTCGACGAGCCGCGCGCGAACCTCGACCCGGCCGCGAGCGAGCTGGTCGAGCCGTTGATCGGCCGGGCCGCGGGATGCACGCGGGTGCTGACCAGCCATGATCCGCGCTCCGCGCTGGCCGAGGCCGACCTCGTGCTGGCGCTCCGGGACGGCCGCGTCGCCTTCGCGGGCGAGCCCGGGCAGCTGGGCGACGCTGCGCTCGAGGCCCTGTACGCATGAGGACGGCGCTGATCGTCCTGCGCAAGGACCTGCGGCTCGAGCTGCGCACGCTTGAGACCGTGCCGGCGATGGTGCTGCTGTCGCTGGTCACGTTCGTGATCTTCCACTTCGGCCTCAACCGCCCGACGATCGATGGCCAGCTCGCGGCGGGGGTGCTGACCGCGACGCTCCTGTTCGCCGCGATGCTCGGGATCAACCGCCTGTTCGTCGCCGAGCGCGAGCAGGGCGGCTTTGACGCGTTCCTGCTCGCCCCCGTGGACCGCACCGCGATGCTGCTCGCCAAAGCCGCGGCACTGTTCCTGTTCCTGGCCGTGCTCGAGGTGGTCGCGGTGCCGGCGTTTGGCCTGTTCCTGCTCGGTCCGTCGCTCGGCCCAGCCATTCCGGGAATGATTCTCATTCTCATTCTCGCCAACGTCGCGCTGGCGGTGATCGGGACGCTGGTCTCGGCGATCGCGGTCCACACCCGCGCGCGGGATCTCATCGGGCCGGTGATCTCGCTCCCGCTGCTGATCCCCGCGCTGATCGCCACCGCGCGCGCCACCGGTCCGCTGCTCGCGGTGCACACCTCGGGCTCGCCACCTGGCAAGTGGCTGGCGATCCTGGCGCTTTATGATGTGGTGTTCGCACTGCTCGCCTACGCGGTGTTCGACTTCCTGCTCGAGGACTAGCCACCAAGTGCCCGGCATCACCTACGGCAAGGGGCTTCGCAGCCTCTCAATCGCCACGATCATCACGATCTGCGCCGCGTTCGCGCTGGTCTTCTTCTACGCGCCGCTCGACGCCGACCAAGGCTTCGTGCAGAAGATCTTCTATCTCCACGTTCCGCTGGCGATCGTCTCGCTGTGCGGGTTTGTCCTCGGCGGCGCGCTCGCGGTGGGCTACCTGCGCACCGGCGAGCGCAAGTGGGACATGCGCTCCTATGTGGCGATCCACATGTCGTTGATCTTCGGGGTCGGAGGCCTGATCACGGGCTCGATCTGGGCCAAGGCGTCGTGGGGCCACTGGTGGGTCTGGAACGAGCCCACGCTGGTTTCGTTTTTGATCGTGCTGCTGCTGTTTGCCACCTACCAGCCGCTGCGCTTCTCGATCGAGGACCCCGAGCGCCAGTCGCGCTACGCCAGCGTGTTCTCGATCGTGGCCGCCGCGTTCGTGCCGCTCAACTTCCTCGCCGTGCGGCTCGCCCAGCAGTACGTGCACCCCCGGGTGCTGACGCTCGGCGGGGGCAACCTCCCCGGCCCCATGCGGCTCACCTTTTTGGTCTCCCTGGCCGGCATCGCGTTGCTGTTCGCGACGCTGTGGAAGTACGAGATGACGACCAAGAACACGCGCGCCCAGGTGCGCCGGCTGCGCCGCACGCTGCTCGGCGAGGACACGATCAGGCCCGCGGGACGCAGCGCGGCGCCGTCAGCCGGATGAGTCACGCGGCCTCCATTGGGCGAGCCCGGATGGCGAGCGGAGGCCTGGCGTGACCACGGCTCTGCTCGCGGTCGCGCCCGCGCTACCGCTGCACAAGGCGGGCAAGTTCGTCGCCGCCGCCTACATCGTGTTCCTGGCGCTGGTGCTGGTCTACCTCGCGATCATGGCGATCCGCTCGCAGCGGATCGAGCGCGAGCTGAACGAGCTGCAGCGCGACGTGGAGGCAACGCGGGCGCGTGATTCCAAGCCCGAGAAGGAACCGGCATTGTGAGCGAGTTGCTGGCCATCGGCGTCTCGCACAAGACGGCCCCCGTCGAAGTGCGCGAGCGCTTGGCGCTGCCGCAGGCGCGCGCCGCGGACTTCATGCGTGACCTGCGCGGCGCCGCCGACGTGCACGAGGCCGTGGCGGTCTCGACCTGTAACCGCACCGAGCTGTATCTGGTCGTGGGTGACCCGGTTGAGGCTGAGAGCACCGTGCTGGCGATGCTCGCGCGCCAGGCCGGGATCGGGCCCACGGGCCTCGCCAGCGCGATCTACTCCCACCACAACTGCGACGCCGCGCGCCATCTGTATCGGGTCGTCGCCGGGCTGGAGTCGATGATCGTCGGCGAGGCGGAGGTTCAGGGCCAGGTCAAGCGCTCCTACGAGGCGGCGCTCGAGCTCGAAACCGCCGGACCGCTGACCAACCGCCTGTTCACGGCGGCGCTCGCGACCGGTAAGCGGGCCCGCACCGAAACCGCGATCGGCGAGCGGCAGCTGAGCCTGCCCGGCGTCGCCGTCGCGCTCGCGCGCGAGGAGCTAGGAAAGCTGACCGGCCGCGAGGTCGTGATCATCGGTACCGGCGAGACGAGCGAGCTGACGGCGAGGGCGCTCGCCGACAGTGGCACCAGGACGGTGTTCGTCGCCAACCGGCGGCGCGACCGCGCGCTCAGCCTCGCCCGGCGCTACGGCGGCCGGACGTTGAGCTTTGACGAGCTTCCCCAGGCGTTGCTCAGCGCCGACATCGTCGTCGCCGCGACCGCGTCGCCGCACCTGCTGCTCGAGCTCGATGAGGTGGCTGCCGTGATGGACGAGCGAGGCGGACGGCCGATGCTGCTGATCGACCTTGCCGTTCCGCGCGACATCGATGCGGCCTGCGGCGAGCTGGACGGCATCGCCCTGCACGACATCGACGACCTGCAGGCCGTCGCCGAGCGCAACCGCAAGGTGCGCCAGGCCGAAGCCCGGCGGGCGGAGGGCATCATCGAGGAGGAGATCCAGCAGTTCGCCGCCTGGCTGGGGTCACTCGAGGTGTTGCCGACGCTGGCGGCGCTCAGAACCCACGCGGTGCAGGTCGCCGAGCAGGTGGTGCGCGACAACGCCGGCAAGTGGGAGACCGCCTCGGCGCGAGACCTCGAGCGGGTCGATGCCCTGGCCAGGGCGGTCGTCAATCGGCTGCTGCACGACCCGACCCGGGCGATGAAGGAGATGCGCGACGACCGCGTCCATGCGCGCATGGCGCTCGTGCGCGACCTGTTCGGCCTGAGCGTCGAGGAGGCCCAGCTCGGTTCCGCGGAGCTCGCCGAGGTCCGCGAGCTTCCGGCGGGCAAGCGCGCACGCGGCCGCCTGCGGACCTGATGAGGATCGGCACGCGCGGGAGCGCGCTTGCGCTTGCGCAGGCCGAGTGGGTCGCGGCGCTGCTCGGAGATGGGGTGGAGATCGTGAAGATCAACACGCTAGGTGACCGCGGGGCTTTGGCGCAGGACAAGTCGCGGTGGGTCTCTGAGCTCGAGCGGGCGCTGCTCGACGGGCGGATCGACTTGGCTGTGCACTCGGCCAAGGACGTGCCGACCGAGCTGGGGGAGGGACTGGAGCTGGTCGCGATCCCCGAGCGCGCCGACGCCCGTGACGCGATCTGCGGCGCCCCTTCGCTGGCGGCGCTGCCTCCCGGAGCCCGGATCGGCACGAGCAGCGTGCGGCGGGCCGCCCAGATCCGTTCCATCCGCGACGACATCGAGGTGGTGGAGCTTCGGGGCAACGTGGACACCCGTCTGCGCAAGCTGGCCGAGGGTCAGGTTGACGCGCTCGTGTTGGCGTTCGCGGGTCTGCAACGGCTCGGACGCGGGTCGGAGGCCGGGGGGGTGCTGGGCGAGCTCGTTCCCGCCGCGGGGCAGGGCGCGCTTGC
>JBPCQU010000237.1:0-12138 GCA_050997795.1 Solirubrobacteraceae bacterium
GCTTGGACCCAGGGTTCAGCCCGGGATGGCGTGCAAACCTTGTGGGCGCCCCAGGTAAGTGGCCTCGCCGCGCTAGCCCCGGGGGCCCCTGCGGCGCTGCCCCCGCGACTCGCCGCAGCCGGAGCCCCCGTACTCGTCGCTGGCCCCGACATCGACACGGCCGGCGGCTGGGCGGCGGCGGTCGCGCTGGCCGAGAAGCAGCGGCTGCCGGTCTGGGCGAGCCCCGCCACCGGCGGCTCCAGAATTGGGTTCCCCGAGCGCCATCCCAACTTCGTCGGCGTCCTACCGCCGGCGATCGGACCGATCGGCGAGACGCTGTCCGACCACGACTTGGTGCTCGTCGTCGGCTCCTCGGTGTTCCCGTACTACCCGTACTTGCCGGGGCCGCTACTCGCCGAGGGGACCGCGCTGGTGGCAATCACCAGCGACCCGGGCGAAGCGGCGCGCGCCCCGATGGGTGACGCGATCGTCGGCGATGTGGGTCTCGCGCTGCGGCGGCTCGTCGAGCTGGTCAGCGAAGCAGGAGACCGGGACCACCCCGAGCCCCGCCCCGAGCCCGGAGATCCCCCACCGGCCGAACCGCCCGACAAGCTCAGCGGCTCGGAGGCGATGGCGGCGCTCGCCGACGCCTGGCCGCGGGACGGGATCGCGGTCGTCGAGACGCCGTCGTGCACCCTGTCGCTGCGCAACCGGCTGCGCATTTCATCCCCCGGCAGCTACTACTTCTGCGCCAGCGGCGGGCTCGGCTTCGGGATCTCGGCCGCAGTCGGGGTCCAGCTCGCGTGCCCCGATCGGCCGGTCGTCTGCGTGCTTGGCGAGGGCTCGGCGCAGTACGGGATCACAGCGCTGTGGAGCGCGGTCGCCTACAAGGCGCCGGTCACGTTCCTGGTGCTGCGCAACGACGAGTACATGATCCTGAAATGGTTTGCGATGCTCGAGCAGGTCACCGGCGCCCCCGGACTGGATCTGCCCGGGCTCGATGTCGCCGCGATCGCCCGCGCCTACGGGATGCCGGCGCGCGAGGTGTCCGGTCGTGAGGAGCTGACCGGGGCCCTTCGCGAGGCGGTCGCGGCCGAGGATGGCCCGCGGCTCGTGCAGGTGCCGGTGGCCTCGGGGATGTGGCTCGAGTAGTGGCCACCCTGGCCGGCGAACGCGGACGGCTCGCACGCCGCAGCCGCAGCCGGATCGCGCCCGAGAGCCCGCAGCCGGCGCCTGACCGCGCACCGGATTGGGTCGCCGGTGGCACGCCGGAGCCGCTCCGCGGGGCGCTCGTCGCCGCGCTGGGTGCCGACCGCGTGCTGCCGCGGGCGCTCGACCTGATCCGCTACGCCTCCGACGCGAGCGCCTACCGGCTGATCCCCAAGGCGGTCGTCATGCCTCGGGACGTCGGCGACGTGGTCGCGCTGCTGCGGACGGCGGCCGAGCTCTGCACCCCGATCGTGTTTCGCGCCGGCGGCACCAGCCTCAACGGCCAGTCGCAGACCGACTCGATCCTGGTCGACGTGCGCCGTCACTGGCAGGAGGCCAAGATCGAGGAGGGCGGAGCGGTCGCGCGGTTGCAGCCGGGGGTGACGCTAGGCCTGGTCAACCGCCGGCTAGCCCGCCACAGCCGACGCCTCGGCCCCGACCCGGCGAGCAAGGACATCGCCTGCGTCGGCGGCGTGATCGCCAACAACTCGGGCGGGATGCGCTGCGGGATCGTCGCCGACTCCTACCAGACCGTGCGCGCGATGACCTTCGTGCTGGCCAACGGCGCCGTGATCGACACCGCCGCATCGGGAGCCGAGGAGCGCTTCGCGCAGGCCGCCCCCGAGCTCGCGGCCGGGCTTCAGGAGATCCGCGACGAGCTCCGTTCCGACGCCGAGCTCTCGGCCCGGATCGCGCGGAAGTTCGAGATCAAGAACACGACCGGCTACCGGCTGTGCGCGTTCCTGCACGCCGAGACTCCGCTCGAGATCTTTCGCCGGCTGATCATCGGCTCGGAGGGGACGCTCGCGTTCGTAGCGCAAGCCGTTTTCGAGACCGTCCCGCTCGGGCGCCACACGACGCTGGCGTTGATCGGCTTCGAGGACCTCGACAGCGCCGCGGACGCGGTCGGGCCGCTGGTGCGAACGGGGGCCACGGCGACCGAGCTGATGGTCGCGCCGACACTGATCGCCGCCGCCTACAACATGCCCGGCACCCCCGAAGAGTGGAAGGAGCTGCCGCCGAGCTCGGCGGCGCTGCTGGTCGAGTTCCGCGCCGAGGACCCAGGCTTGCTCGACGCGCGCGAGCGCGCCGCACTGGCGATCCTCGATGGCCGCCCGCTGATCGCCGGGCGGAAGGTCCGCTTCAGCCGGGCGCGCGAGGAGATCGAGCTCCTCTGGCACGTGCGCGAAGGGATGCACGGGCTGCTGGCCGCGGTACGGCCGCCGGGCGTTACTTTGATCAGCGAGGACATCTGCGTGCCGCCGCCGCGGGTCGCCGAGGCCGCCAAGGACCTCCAGGCGCTGCTGGGCAAGCACGGCTTCCTACCGGGGCTCGCCGGCCACGCCTCGGCCGGGAACCTCCACTTCATCCTGACGCCCAACTTCGGCCAGCCGGCCGACCTCGAGCGCTACGACGCGTTCATGCACGAGCTGGCCGACCTGATCGTCGACAAATACGACGGGTCGCTGAAGGCCGAGCATGGGACCGGACTCAACATGGCGCCGTTCGTGGAGCGCGAGTGGGGCAGCAAAGCGACCGAGCTGATGTGGCGGATCAAGCAGCTCGCCGACCCCCAGGGCATCCTCGGCCCCGGCGTCGTGCTCAACCGCGACCCGGAGGTGCACCTGCGCAACCTCAAGAGCACCCCCGAGATCGAGGAGGTCGCCACCAAGTGCATCGAGTGCGGCTTCTGTGAGCCGGTGTGCCCGTCGCGCAATGTGACCACGACTCCACGGCAGCGGATCGCGCTGCGGCGCGAGATGGCCCGCCAGCCCGCCGGCGCCCCCGTGGTGCAGGCGCTGCTGGCGCAGTACGAGTACGACGGGCTGCAGACGTGTGCCGCCGACGGCTCGTGTGCGAGCGCCTGTCCGGTCGCGATTGACACCGGTAAGCTCGTCAAGGAGCTGCGCCACCGTCAGCACGGCGAGCGCTCCGAGCGCGTGGCGCTCACGATCGCCAAGCACTACGGGGTCGCCGAGCGCGCGGCCCGAGCGGGGCTCGCGGCGGCCGGCTTGGCCGCGCGCGCGGTTGGGGACCGCAGGCTGGCCGGGCTGACCGAGCGGGTGCGGCACCGCATCGGCGCCGACCTGGTGCCGGCGTGGAGCGAGAGCATGCCCCGGGCCGCGCCCGCAGCCCTGCCGGTTGGCTCGCGGAGCGGCGCGGCCGCGGTCTACCTGCCCTCGTGCCTGAGCCGGATCTTCGGTAACCCGCGCGGGACGCCCTCCGGGCCGACCCTTCCCGAGGCGATGCTGGCGGTCTCGGCTCGTGCCGGGATGCCGCTCGGGATCCCCGAGGACGTGGCCGGTCACTGCTGCGGCGTGCCGTGGAGCTCGAAGGGCTACGCGGCGGGTCACGAGCACATGGCCCGCCAAGACCGCCGCCGCGCTGCGCCGCTGGAGCGAAGGTGGTCGGCTGCCGGTGGTGATCGACGCCAGCAGTTGCACGCTGGGGGTGGCCGATGAGATGGAGCTCGACGGGGTGGAGGTGCTCGACTCGGTGGCCTGGGTCCACGACCGGCTGCTGGACCGGCTGCGGGTCACCCACCGACTCCGGAATGCCGCAGTCCACCCCACCTGCGCCTGCTCGCAGCTCGGGCACGCCGACAAGCTCGCGGCGATCGCGCAGCGACTTGCCGAGGAGGTGGTGGTCCCGGCGGCCACCGGCTGCTGCGGGATGGCGGGCGACCGCGGCTGGCTTCACCCCGAGCTGCCCGCCTCGGCGCTTGAAGATGTCGCCCGCGAGCTCGACGGACGGCGCTTCGACCGCTGCGTGTCGAGCAACCGGACCTGCGAGATCGCGCTGCACCGGGAAACTGGGTACCGGTATGGTTCGTTCGTATTGATGCTGGAGGAGCTGACGCGGTGACCAGGCTGGCGCGGGTGATCGCGTCGCTGGGGCTGCTCGCTACGCTGGCGCTCGCGATCGCCTTCGCGTCGGCCTCGGGCGCCCCCGCGGCGGGCCGGCGCGTGGCGGCCAAGGCCCCGCCCGTCAAGGCCCAGTCGGGCGGCCGTCACAGGCTCGGCAGGTCCCCGGCCAGCCGGCGCCACAAACGCCGCAAGCCTGCCCCAATCACCACCCGCTACTCGCTCGTGCACGGCTGCTACCAGGTGCGGTCGGCGACGGGCCAGCCGCTGGCGCCGGGCGACGCGCCCTTCCAGATGCAGGCCACGGCGCTCGGGCAGTACCTGATCTACGGAGTCCACAGCGACTTCCTGGGGCCCGATCTGACCCCGGTCGCCAATCCCGCTGACAACACCGTCTGGCAGGTGAACGGCGACTCGCGCCGCGGCTTTCAGATCGTCAACCAGAGCACCCGGCGCGCGCTCGGGGTCACGTTCATCCCCGCCGCCGGCTGCGCCGTCTATCCGGAGGGCGGCGTCGACGCGACCGGGCCCGCGTTTACGGGCTCGAGCCCCGAGGCCACGGTCAACGGAACGATCGACGCCCACACGCACGTGACCGCGTTCGAGTTCCTCGGCGGCGACTTCCACTGCGGACGGCCGTGGCACCCGTTCGGGATCGCCTACGCGCTACCGGACTGCGCTCCCTACGAGACCGGCACCAACGGCCAGGTCGAGAGCTTCCTCGACTACGGCACGCCCGCCCACCAGCACGATACGCGCGGCTGGCCGACGTTCCGCGACTGGCCCTCGCCGACGGACCTCTCCGAGGAGGGGGACTACTACACCGGCATCGAGCGCGCGTGGAAGGCCGGCCTGCGGATCATGGCTACGATGCTGGTCGACAACGAGGCGCTGTGCGAGCTGATGACCAAGCGCCACAACCCGTGCAACGACATGGACGCCGTCCGCATCCAGGCCCAGGACCTCAAGGACCTCCAGAACTACATCGACGCCCAGTCCGGCGGGCCCGGTAAGGGCTTCTTCCAGATCGTCACCGATCCGTTCCAGGCTCGGCGCGTGATCAACGAGGGCAAGCTGGCGGTCGTCGAGGGGATCGAGGTCTCGGACCTGTTCAACTGCGGCGAGTACCTGGGCGTCCCGAAATGCGACCAGGGCCAGATCGACGCGGGGCTGAACGAGGTCCGCTCGCTCGGCGTCAGCACCTTCTTCCCGGTCCACAAGTTCGACAACGCTTTCGGCGGCACGAAGATGGACGGCGGTGAGCTCGGCGTGCTGGTCAACAGCGGCAACCACCTCGAGACGGGCCAGTTCTGGAACATCCAGACCTGCACCGGACCCGAGCACGACTCGACCCAGCTCACCTCGCTGCCCAGCGGCGCCCTGAGCACGATTCTCAACGGGGTGATCGGCAACACGCTGCTGCAGGGGATCCTGCCACCGACCACTCAGCTCCCGCTCACCAGCCAGCTGCCGATTTACCCGGCGCCGCCTCACTGCAACACCCGTGGGCTGACTCCGCTCGGGGTGTACCTGATCAACAAGATGATCCAGGAGCACCTGGTCGTCCAGCTCGACCACATGGATGTCAAGACGGCCGACGACACGCTCTCGATCCTCGAGGCGCACCACTACTCCGGGGTCGTATCGGCACACAGCTGGGACTCGCCCGAGGAGAACCCGCGGATCTACAACCTCGGCGGGTTCGTGACGCCGATCGCCGGCGCCTCGCCGGCCTCGTTCGTCGACCAGTGGAAGGCGAGCCTGCTGATGCGCAACCACGCCTTCTACAACGGCACCGGGTTCGGCTACGGCGCCGACATGAACGGTCTCGCCGAGCAGAGCCAGCCCGACACGAGCAATCCGATCTCCTACCCGTTTCAGTCGTTCGACGGGAAGGTCACGTTCACCCGGGAGCAGTGGGGTCAGCGCGTGTTCGACCTCAACACCGATGGCGTAGCCAACTACGGCATGTACGCCGACTGGCTGAGAGAGCTTCAGTCGATCGGCGGCCCGGCGCTGATGACCGACATGTTCCACGGCGCTGAGGCCTACCTCGAGATGTGGGAGCGCGCCTACGGAGTGCCCGCCACGAGTTGCCGGCCCCCCGGCGAGCGGCTCGGAGCCGCAGGACTGGGAGCGATCCGGCTCGGCGCCGGGACCAGCTCGCTGCTCTACGCGGCGGGACAGCCGTCCTCGCGGCCGGGGCGCTCGTACCGATACTGCGTGACCGGTCAGGCGAGTGCCGGCACCGAGGCGGTGTTCGGGGCGCGCGGGCAGGTGGAGATGGTCGCCAGCAGCTCGCCCGGGGTCCGCGCCGGACGGCTTCATCCCGGGTCGCGCGCGAGCGCGGTGGCGCGCGTCGCCCGCAGCCTCGGTCACGGGCTGTGGCTCGGCCGCCGTCTGGCGCGCGGGACGCGGTTCGTGTATCGGGCGCGCGCCGGGCGGGTCACCTGGGTGGCCGCCGTGACGCCGTACGCGGCGCGCAGCCGCGCCCGCCTGCGTGGCGACGCCAGCACCGCCGGCCTGCGGTGAGCGCCGGCGGCGGACCGCCATCAGGGCTGTGCGAGAGCTGTCGCCACCAGCAGCTGGTCCGTACCACCCGCGGGTCGGTGTTCTCGCTCTGCCGCCGCTCGCGCGACCAGCCCGAGCAGTTCCCGCGCTATCCGCGCCTGCCGGTGACCCGCTGCTCGGGCTACGAGCCCGGCGAGCGCGACTCCACCGCGAAGAGCGACCCCACCGCCGAGCGCGACCGCACCCCTACTGAGGGGGAAGCGGATTCAGGACGATGAGGGCGCTGCCGTCCTGAGCCTGCTGAAGCTGCTCGGAGAACAGCCCACGCGCGGTGATCTGGTCCACCAGGCCGGCCTCGGGAGCGCTCGGCATCTGCGCCACGGTCGGGGGGAATTGCTCGGGCAAGCTGTCGGCGAGCGGTTGGTCGAGCAGCGGCTGGAGCTCTTGGCGGACGAACAGCACCGCGACGTCAAGCGGCTGGGCGGTCGAGGCGCCCGAGGCCGGCGGGTGCTTGGTCAGCGTGCTCGTGGGCTGGGTATGGCCGGGCGGCAGGATCGCCACGACATTCTGGATCCCGCCGATGTACTTGAGCGTGTAGAGCGCCAGCTCGAGCGCCTCACGGCGTAGGAGCAGCAGCCGGTTGGTCGACGGCGTGCCGACCCCGATCGCGCAGCTCTTGCCGCCGATTCCGCACAGGTTGTAGGCGATCGTGTTGCCGCCCAGCAGCGATACCGCGCTCGAGGTGGGACTCGCCTTGACCGCGACCTGCAGCCCGCTGGTGGGACTTGAGCTTGTCCCGTTCGCGGCCGCCTGGGCCGTGGCGTTCGCGGCCGCGGCGCTCTCGAGATTCACGACCGTGACCACGGCGAGCTGGTCGACGGCGGAGATCCGGTAGTAGGGGGCAACGTGGTCGGCGATGTCCCGTGCGCCGAGGGTTCCGCTGTCGGGCGGCGACCAGCTCGACCACGGCACCGAGGCCTGGGTGCGACGGCCACCGATCGCCACCGCGACGGCGATCACGATCGCGCCGACCGCGAATCCCACCAGCACGGCGGTCGCGGTGCGGAACTTGTGCGTATGCGGCGAGGAGGACGAGCGCGCGAAGCGCCGGCGCGCCCCGGCCGAGGCCTTGGGAAGTGTGGTCCCGACGGCGTGCTCGTCGGCGGAGGGAGCGAACAGTCGTCTCATACGCGGGGCCAAGTCGCGGGATCCATCACATCGAGCACCGGGCGCTTCAGACCGACGCTGTCCAGCAGGTCGACGACCTCGTCGCCGTGGATCTCCTTGCGCTCGACCAGCGTGTCGGCGATCCGCTCGAGCGGATCGCGGTTGGCCGCCATCAGCGCGTACGCGGTCAGGTAGGCCTGGCCGAGGATCTGTGCCGCCGAGCGGCGCTTGACCGGATCGCCGAGCACGGAGGCGAGCGGGTTGCCGGTGAACGGACCATCGCCGCTGGCGCGGTTCATGATCGTCGTCCCGATCCGCTCGAGCCGCTTGAGGGCCTCCTCGTGGTCGTCGGCGGGTCTGAAGTAGCGCCCGATCGTGACCGGCTCGGGGCCCATCGCCCACATCCCGACCATCGACGCCGCCGTCGCCGTAGCCGTGTAGACGTCGCCGCTGACGCCTTGGGTGTTCTCGCCGTAGAACACCTGCTCGGCCGCCATTGCGCCGAGCGTCATGATCAGGTCACCCATCACCCGGCTGCGGAAAAGCGAGAAACGCTCCTCCTTCTCCATGCTCTGGTAGTGACCGAGCGACCCTCCGCGCTTGCGAATCGAGAGCCGCGTCGAGAGGAGGTCCTTTTCCAGGTAGACGTGCCCCGCCGCGGCGTGGCCCGCCTCGTGGATCGCGGTTGCGCGTGTCTCCTCCTGGATGTACTCGATGTTTTGCGCGGTGCCGGTCTCGACGGTGGTCATCGCTTCGACGATGTCGCGCCAGGCGAATTCGCGCCGTCCCTCGGCGTGGGCGATCGTCAGCGCCATCGAGCAGCACTGCTCGATCATCGACGGCGAGTAGCCGTTGGTGATCCGCGCGAGCTCGTCGCGCCGGCGGTCGGTGTCGAGGTCGGGCTCGTGCGCAACTTTTTCTAAATAGAGGTCGAGGATGTCGAGCCGGTCGTCCTTTGTGGGGGTGCGAAACCAGATGTGGCGGCCCATCCGACCGGGACGAATGAGGGCCGGATCGAGGACGCCGATCGGCACGTTGCAGGCGCCGATGAAGTAGATCTGCTCCTGGCGGGGGCGCGGCGGGCGCAGCCGCAGCCGCAGCCTTCCGACCTTCGACGGGATCACGAACATCGCGTCGAGGAAGGTGTTGAAGCGGTTGGTCACGACCTTGCGGACCAGCGGCGGCTCGTCGATCCCGTCCATCACCACCAGCAGCTGGTTGAGCGCCATGCCGCCCATGCCGCCGCCCCCCATGCCGAACCCGGGATAGAAGCGCTGGATCCGTTCGGTGGCGCGGGCCGCGAACGTGGCGTAGGCGGTGGTGGCGGGCTCCGCGCGCTGGGCGAACAGCTTCTCGCGCCACGCGCGCGACTCGATCACCAGGTCCCCCGTCGGGGTCAGCGAGCCGTTGCGGCCGAAGAAGCAGAAATCGTGGATCGAGGTCGGCTCGTCCGCGCTGGCGCCCATGCCGCCGCCGAGCGCTTGGCGGCGCATCCCCACGGCGTCGATCTCGTCGATGAACACGATGCACTGCCCGCCCCACTTGGCCGCCAGCTTGCGCGCCTTGCGGGCCAGAAACTGCACCGTGATCGCGTCCATGCCGATGAACATGCCCGCGAATCCCGAGCCGGGGATGGTAACGAACGGGCAGTTGAAGTTGGTCGCGATCGCCTTTGAGATCATCGTCTTGCCGGTCCCCGGCGCTCCCAGGAACAGAAGGCCGCGTTCGCGCTTGCCGCCCGCTTTCTCGAACTCCTCGCCCGACTGCCAGAGCGTGATCACACGCGTAATCTCCTCCTTGGCCTCGGCCTGCCCGCGGACGTCGTCGATCTTCACGCCCCAGCTGGCGTCACCCGGCTCGTAGCCGCGGATCTGGCGTACGGCGAAGAACAGAAACGGCCCGAAGAAGATCGCGAAGTTGACGAAGAACAGCAGCGGCAGCTGGACGAACACGAGCGCGAGCTGCGGCAGCGTGTCGGGCGGGAAGATCGTGCGCAGCCCCACGAACGGGTCAAAGAACGGAGCGCTGACGCCGGCGAACGAGACAGGACCTGGCAGAAGGCGAGCAGTGCCAGCACCGCCAGGGCATAGACCGGCAGTCGCCGGAACTTCCCCCGCCAGAACCAGTAGCGCCGGCGGTCCACGATGTCCTGGGCCTTGAGGCTCTGATCGGCACCGTACAGGCTCGGGGACGGGATCAGCCTGCGGGTGACGACCTCCACCAGCCCGCGGAACATCACGACCGCGATCGCGGTCACGATCAGCGCCGGAACCACCCCGAGGTGGTTGGTGTCGAACAGGATCAAAAAGAACGCGGGCGCGGTCAGCAGCGCGACCACCGTCGCGGCGCGCGTCAGCCGCCGCCATTCATGAGCGAGCGCGGAGGCATGCTCATTGATCGGGCCCGTGATCCGCGGACTCTCCTGCGCGGTAGCAATTCGCCCAAATCAGGGTACAGGGGATCGGAGGGCCTCAGGTCCGCTACGGTGGACCGATGGCTCTGAAGCTCTCGCGGCGGGTCGCGCGCTTCAACCGGGCGGTCACCAACCCCATCCAGAGCCAGTACGCGTGGCTGCTGCCGCCGTGGGTCGTGATCTGCCATCGCGGGCGCCGCTCGGGGCGACGTTACCGCACTCCGGTCAACGCGTTCCGGAGCGGCTCGACTCTGGTCGTGGTGATGCTCTACGGCGAGGAATCGGACTGGGTGCGAAACGTGCTCGCCGCCGGGGCGGGCGGGGCTCAGGTCGTGCGTGCGGGCCGGACCCATGACCTGCTCGACGCGCAGGTTGTGGACCCCACGCACGTGCTCGGCCTGCCGCTGGCGGCCGCCGCATTCGGGCGCCTGACGGGGCTCGCGCTGCTGGCCCGGCTGGGACCGGCACGCCCCGGTTTCGGGCGCGGCCCGGCGGCCAGCGCCTGAGCCCTGAGGGTCAGGCTTCGCGGCCGATAGGTGCCTCGGCTCGGTCGCCGCGATCGCCTAATGGTTCGGGATTTGCTCCAAATCCTCCACAGATGTTGAAGATGCCATACGGCCGTGGCACGCCGCAAGAGACTCGCGCCAGCCGGAACGGTCGACCCGTCCTTCGACAAAAGGAGCGTCGGTGACCAGAAGGATCACCGCACTCATCGGAACCGCTGCGTAGGGGCAGCGGTGTCCGCCAACGAACCGCTGATGAGACTCGCTTCCCGCGTCGCGCTGCCGGCGGAGACCGTGACCGCGCGAGGGGCTGGAGGCATCACCATTCGCCGCGCGCGCGCCGAGGACACGGGACTCAGCGATCTCCTGTTCGCTTCGGCGCGTCAGGAGTTCGCCATGCTCGCTGGATCCGAGGCCGTGGCCCGACGCGCGCTCGCTGAACTGTGGGGCGGCCACGGGCACTCGGCAAGCTTTGAGCACGCCTGGACGGCGGAGATAGACGGCGAGCCGGCCGGAATGCTGCTGGGCTATCCATCGCGTGAGCGATGGGGCCTGCACGCCGGACTCGTGCGCCGCGGTCTGCGCCACCTGCCCCCGGCGCGCCGCGGATTGCTGCTGGGCGCTGTGGCGCGCATGGCCTGGCTGACGCCCGCTCCTCCGCGCGATTCGATGTACGTCGGCGCTGTGGCCGTCGCGCCCGCCCATCGCCGGCGGCACGTCGCATGGGAGCTCGGTGATCGCTTTCAAGCCGAGGCGGTGAGCCGCTCGCTTCCGCGGCTGGCGGCCCACACGGGCACCAGGAACATGGTCGCTCGCCGCGGGCTCGAGCGGTTCGGCTTCCGAGCCACCGCCCAGCGTTCCGGGGGCTATGTCCTGTATGTCAAAGAACTGGGCGCTGGGGTCGCGACGATCCCCGCGCCGGTGGCCAGGGCGGCCTAGGTGACGCTCGGGATCGGCATCATGGCCGCGGCACTCGGGGTCACGGTCCTCGCCGACCTGGTGACCAAGAGCTTGATCTTGAGTCGTCGCTTTGCCGGCGCTGCCGCGCTTCCAGCTCTCGGGATCATGGATGCCGCAGATCCCGCCGGTTCAGGGCGCCGCATCCTGCAGCCGAGGTTGAACGTCCGGGCCCCGATTTGTCGCGCTCCGCGTGCCCTGCTGATAGGCGTCTGGATGCTCAGCCTGTTTGCCGTGAGCTTCCTGCTGCTCGACTCCCGAACGCCCGGGATGAGCGAGGTTGGGTGGGGATGGGCACTGGGCGGGTCGGCGGCCAACCTCATCGACCGGCTGCGCCGTGGGGGGATCCTCGACTTCGTCGCTATCGGGCCGTGGCCGCCCTTCAACCTGGCCGATGCCGCGATTGTCGCGGGACTCTCGGCGGTAGGGGTGTCGGCGCTGTGACCGCCAATGCCGCCCGGCGGCGAGCCGGTGGGGGGTGAGCCATGCGCCCCGTGCTCTTCACCTTGGGGCGACGCCGCTTTCTCAGCTATCC
>JBPCQU010000164.1:0-9217 GCA_050997795.1 Solirubrobacteraceae bacterium
CCGGCCCGGTACAGCGCCGCGAACAGCCAGTCGCCCGAGCGATCGCCGGTGAACACGCGCCCGGTTCGGTTGCCGCCGTGCGCGGCCGGGGCCAGCCCCAGCACGACGACGCGGGCGGCGGGATCGCCGAAGCCGGGCAGCGGGCGCCCCCAGTACGACTCCGACGCAAACGAGGCGCGCTTGACCCGCGCGACCTCTTCGCGCCACGCGACCAGCCGCGGGCAGCGCCGGCACGAGACGATCTCGCGCTCGAGCTGCGACAACGCAGTCATCCGGCTCCGGCTCGGTCGGCGGGCGGAGTCAGGCCGAAGATCAGCCTCTCGATCACCGGGGCGAGATCGAGCACGTCCTCGGGGACGCCGAGCCGCACCTGGCGCGAGACGAGCTCGGCGATCGCCCCCACCACCGCGAACGTGTCGTGCGGGGAGGCGAAGCGACCGATCAGTCCGCGTCGAGCGGCGGCGGCGTTCTCGGTGTCGATCACCTCGGCGAACGCCTGCAAGATCCGATCGCGGTACTGCGCGGCGCGCGGGCCGGCGCCGATGATCTCGACCAGCAGCGTCTGCGCGAACTCCGGGTACTCCGATAGCTCGGCCAAGAAAGCGCGGGTACCCGCCTTGATCCGCTCCCGCGCGTCGCTGGGCGCGCTGCGGACCGCGCTGGCCATCGCGTCCTGGACCCCCCGCGCCGCCATCTCGAACAGCGCCAGAATGCACTCCTCCTTGTTGGCGAAGTGCTCGTAAAACGTGGCCTTCGACATTCCCGCCCGGCGGCTGATCGACTCCGAGCTCGACCCGGCGTAGCCGCGCTGCGCGAACTCGACCGCGGCGGCCCGCAGGAGGCGCTGGCGTTGGAGCGGCAGCCTGACCTCCGGCGGCGGCGCGTGACGCCCCCTCGCCGCTGTCACCTCAAGCCTTCAGCGCGCGCCCGTAATGGCGCTCGTAGTAGTCGCGGTACGCGCCCGAGCGGATCGGCTCCCACCACCACGCGTTGTCTCGATACCAGTCCACCGTCTGGGCCAGGCCGTCGGCAAAGCGCGTCCTGGCCCGCCACCCCAGCCCGTGGAGCTTCTCGCAGGACAGCGAGTAGCGGCGATCGTGGCCCGGGCGGTCAGCCACGTACTCGACCAGCGTCGGCGCGGCGCCGGTCAGCTCCAGGATGCGGCGGACGACCTCGAGGTTCTCGCACTCGTCGGGGCCGCCGCAGTTGTACGTCTCGCCGGGCGTGCCGTCGGCGAGCACGTGGCCGATGCCGCGCCCGAAGTCCTCGACGAACAGCCAGTTGCGCACCTGCTTGCCGTCACCGTAGACCGGCAGATGGTCGCCCGAGAACGCGTTCAGGATCATCAGCGGGATCAGCTTCTCGGGGTACTGGCGCGGTCCGTAGTTGTTCGAGCCGCGGCACACGAGCGTCTCGAGGCCGTAGGTGTGGAAGTAGCTCGAGACGAGCAGATCGGCGCCGGTCTTGGTCGCGCTGTACGGGCTCGACGGTGCTAGCGGCGAAGACTCGGTGAACGACCCGGCCTCGATCGAGCCGTACACCTCGTCGGTCGAGACCTGGACGTAGCGCAGCCCCCGCTCGCGCGCCGCCTCCAGCAGCACGTGCGTGCCCTGGCCGTTGGTGACGCTGAACGCGAATGGCTCGGCGATCGAGCGGTCGACGTGCGTCTCGGCGGCGAAGTTGACGATCGCCTCGGCGCCGGCCACCGCGTCGTCGACCGCGGCCGGATCCTCGATCGCGCCCCGCACGAAGCGAATCTCCGACTCGACGCCGCGCAGGTTCTCGACCCGCCCCGCGTAGGTGAGCTTGTCGAGCACCGTCACCTCGTCACCGTGCTCGCGCACCCGCAGCTCGACGAACGTCGAGCCGATGAAGCCGGCGCCGCCGCAGACCAGGAGCTTCATGCCGCGACCCGGGCGGTCAGGGACATGAACTCGCTCAGGCCCTCGGTCCAGTGGGGCAACGCCGGGGCGCCGCGCTCGCTGACCAGCACGCTGTAAGCCGGGCGCGGAGCGGGAAGCGGATAGTGCTCGGTGTCGATCGGCCGCACCTCGCACTCAAGCCCGCCGGCGGCGACGATCTGCTGGGCGAACTCAAACCATGAACATTGGCCCGCACACGCGAGGTGCAGCACGCCTCTCCGCGGCCCGGCCGCCAGCCCTACCAGCGCGGCGGCCAGGTGCCCGGTGAACGTGGGGCCGCCGACCTGATCACAGACCACATCGAGCTGATCGCGCTGCGCGGCGAGCCGCAGGATTGTCTTGGGAAAGCACCTGCCCTCGGCTCCGAACAGCCACGAGGAGCGCACGATCGTGTGGCGGTCCGGAGCCTCGCGCGCGACCGCGCGCTCCCCGTCGAGCTTCGAGCGTCCGTAGACGGAACGCGGTCTCACCGGGTCGGACTCGACGTACGGCGCGGCCTTGGTGCCGTCAAACACATAATCGCTGGAGACGTGGATAGTCCACGCGCCGGCGGCGGCTGCCGCGCGAGCCACGTGGCCCGCGCCGGACCCGTTGACCGCCAGCGCTGCGTCGTGAGCCTGCTCGGCGCCATCGACGTCCGTCCACGCCGCGCAGTTGATGACCACCTCGGGGTGAGCGGCGGCGACCGCAGCCGCGACCGCGGCCGAGTCAGTGATGTCCAGCTCAGCGCGGACGAGCGCGATCGAATGGTGGCCGGCGGCCTGGACCGCCCTCACGACATCGCGGCCGAGCATCCCGCCGGCGCCCGTAATCAAGATCCGCATCGCAGGTCAAGGGTAGACGCAGACGGGCACCGTTAAGCCGCGTACGCGCCACGTTACGTGATCGTTGGTTTTCTGCCGACGCGACGCCGGCGCCCTCTCGGCCGACTAGATTGTGCGCAGTTTTCCGATTCCCGAGAGTCGTAACGGTGGCTCGATTCTTGACAGTCAGGCAGTCGGCGGCGATTGGAGTGGCGGCGGTGGCCAGCGAGGCCGTGCTCTCCGCAGCCAGCCCAATCAACCCCGGCCGCGAGAGATTGATCGGCCACCTCACCTCGGCGGGATTGCCGTCGGTCGCGCACGTGCTCGCGCTGCTGGTCGGACTGGCGCTGCTCGTGCTCGTGCCCGGCCTGTGGCGCGGCACCCGCACGGCGGTCTCGCTCGCGATCGTAGGGTTGCTGTTGCTGGCGCTGCTCAGCCTGGTCAAGGGCCTCGAGTACGAAGAGGCGATACCCGAGGCGTGCCTCGCGTTGCTGCTGATCTGGGGCCGGTCCGCGTTTCCGCTCGGATGCGGCAACCGGCCGCGGCTCGCGGTGGTGTGCGCCGCGCTCGCGGCTTGGGCGCTGACCTACTGTGCGTTGCTGGCGGCGCCGCTGGTGTCGGGGCGACGGAGGCATCCGCTCGGCCAGGACCTGCACCGGGCCATCGCACACGTGCTGCGTGCTCGCGTCGCGGCCCCCCACGTGACGGCGGACTGGACCTTGCTGATCGACCTGATGATCGCCTGCGCGGTGGCGATCTCCGTGCTGGCGGTGCGTTCTGCGCTGCGCCCAGCGGCGAGCGCCAACGGTCACGTCGAGCACGAGTACCGCGCGGCGCGGGCGATCGTGCAGCGCTACGGCGAAGACTCGCTGTCGCCGTTCGTCTTGCGGCCCGACAAGGCACTTCACTTCGCGGCCGGCGGCGTGCTCTCCTACCGGGTGATCGGCGGCACCGCGGTCGTCTCCTCGGACCCGGTCGCACCGGGCGAGGCCGCGCCGGATGTGCTTCAGAGCTTCCTCGGCGAGGCTCATCGGCGTGGCTGGCCGGTGGCGCTGTGGGGCGCCTCGGCGCGGAATCTCGACGCTTATCGGGCACTCGGGCTGCGGGCGATCTGCGCCGGCGAGGAGGCGTTCGTCGATCCAAGCGCCTTCACGCTCGAAGGTCGGCCGGTGCGAAAGCTGCGCCAGTCGGTTCATCGGGTCAAGCGTCGCGGCTGGAAGATCACCGTCCAGGACGGCCGCGCGATCGACGGAACGCTCGAGGCCGAGATCAAGTCACTGGAACACGCGTGGCGGGCGGGCCAGCGCCACATGTACGGCTTTGCCATGGCGATGGGCGAGTTCGAGTCCGAAGTCGCACCGGATGACCTCTACGTGCTCGCGCGCTCGCGCGAGAATCAGCTGGGGGCGGTGATGCGGTTCGCCGCCCACGGTCAGAACCTGTCCCTGGACACCATGCGGCGGGTGGGCGAGACGCCGAACGGCCTCAACGAGGCGCTGGTCGCCACGGCGCTCGAGGTCGCGCGCGAGCGGGGCATCAAGGAGGTCAGCCTCAACTACGCCGGGCTCGGTCATCTCGTCCGCGGCGAGCCCAGCCGCAACCCGATCGTGCGCTTGATCTCGGCGGTGGTTATGGCGCCGCTGCACCGCCGCTTCCAGATGGACCGGTTGGTGCGCTTCAACGACAAGTTCTCGCCGCAGTGGCGGCCGCGCTACCTGGTCTACGAGTCGCGCACCGCGCTGCCACGGGCGATCATGCGGGTGCTCCAGGCCGAGGGCTACCTCCCCGAGCCGCGGCGCCCGCGCTGGCGGCGGGGACGGCTGCGGATCCCCCGCGCGCTGCCGCGCTCGCCGCACGCCAAGAGCGCAGGCTGACGACCGCCACGAGATGAGGGCCTTCTCCGTTCGCCGCATGAGCGTCGTGCTGGTGGCGCTCGCGCTCCTGGTGACCGGCCTGTCAGGCGCCTACAGCTACTGGGAGTCCTACTACCAGCACCGCGGCTTCGCCACAGTCGCGCTCGTTGCCGGGGCCCGCCAAGGCAGGTTGGTCACGGTCAACTTCCACTCTCAGGCGCTCGGGCGTCAGGCGGACTACTTCGGCTACCTGCCCCCGAGCTACGACCCGGCGGCCCGCCGCTACCCCGTCCTCTACCTCCTGCACGGGAGCCCCGGCCGTCCCCAGGTCTACTTCGCGATCGCCCACCTGGGCATCCGGCTCGACAACCTCGTCGCCGAGCACCGGATGCGCCCGATGATCCTCATCTTCCCCGACGGGCGGATCGGGGGCAGCACGTTCTCCGACTCGGAGTGGGCCAACACTCAGGCCGGCAACTACGAGAGCTACGTGCTCGACGTGGTGCGCGACGTCGATCAGCGGTTCTCGACGATTGCCGATCGCGGCGGGCGGGTGATCGCCGGCTTCTCGGCCGGAGGCTACGGGGCGACCAACGTCGTCCTGCGCAACCTCGGGGTGTTCGGGAACCTGGAGTCCTGGTCGGGGTATTACCTCCAGACCCGCCACGGCGTCTTCGCGCACGCGACCGCAGCCCAGCTCGCCGCCAACAGTCCGCTGGTCTACGTGCGCGAGCTCGGGCCGCAGCTCGCCGCCGAACCGCTGCGGGCGTTCTTGTTCGTCGGGCGCGACGATGACGTGAGTCCGCAGACCGAGCCGATGGCGCGCGCGCTCGCGGCCCGAGGTGCGAGCGTCAGCTACGCGCTCTACCACGGGGGCCACGACTGGCAGCTGTGGCACGCGCATCTCAATCAGATGCTGATTCTGGCCTCGCAGGACGTGAGCGAGCCTCTGCGCGGCGGCAGAGGCAGCGCGGGGACCCTGACGCCCGGGGTGACGCCGATTCCGCACGGCGCCGGACGCCACCGTGGGCATCGCGCCAAGGGGCGCCGGCGGGTCGGGCACGGCGGCCCGATGAAGCTTCGGCGCCCGCGGGGAGCGCCCGCGCCCCTGTCGATCCCGCCAGGATCCGCACCGCCGTCGCCGCTGGGCCCGGCGCCCTTCAGCGCCGCCGCGCTGTCGGCGCGCGGTGAGCTGGGCCTCGGGGAGCTGCTCGGCGGCCTGCTCCTGGCGCTCGGCTCGGCGGCATTGATCAACCTCGGGTTCTTGCTCCAGCACCGCGGCCTCGGCGATCGCGAGGCGATCGGGCTAGCAGCGACCCTGCGCGGGGCGGTGCACAACCCGACCTGGCTGACCGGGCAGCTGCTCGGTTGGGTCGGCTTCGGCGCGCAGATCGTTGCCGTGGCGATCGCGCCGCTGTCACTCGTGCAGGCCTTCGCAGCCGGCGGGCTGGCGCTGTCGGTGCCGCTCGCCGCGGGCTTCTTCTCGCACCGGATCACGCGCTCGCAGCTGGCTGCGGTGATGATGATCGCCGCCAGCCTGGCTGTCCTGCCGATCGGCTTCTCGACTGCCCGTGATCACCTGCACGGCGGGGCGCTCGGGGTCTCGGTCCTGGTCGCCGCCCTCGCAGGGATCGCGGTCAGCGCCCTGCGCGGCGCCCCCCTGCGGGCGATCGCGGCCGGGGTGTTCTATGGCGTCGCTGACGCGGCGATCAAGGCCATATCGATCGGGTGGGGCGCGCACGGCGCCTCGGCGCTGTTGTCGGTTTGGACGCCGGTCGCCGCGCTGGCGACGTTCGGGGGCTTCCTCGCCTTCCAGACCGCGCTGCGGGGCGAGAGCGCGATCAGCTCGATCTCATTGATGAACGCGTTCGCGACGCTCGTCGCCCTCGCTTGCGGCCTGCTGGCCTTCGGAGAGTCGCTAGGCGCGGACCCCGTCGCGGTCATCGCCCACCTGGCCGCGATCGGAGTCGTGCTCGGCTGCGTGCCGGTGCTCGCCGCCGCTCAGGCCGAGATGGCGCAGACCGCCGAGCACCCCGACGGCCGGAGCAGTCAGACCCCGCCCTCCCCGCCCTCGCTTCAGCCTCGGTTCGGCTCGCCGGGGTAGAGCGACGCCGATCGCGAACAGCAGCGCCCCCAACCACGCGCCGAGGCCGGGGGAGCGGCTGAGCAGGATGTCGGTCAACCTCAGGTTGCGCGCCGCCGCGTAGGAGGCCTGGGAGGCGAGCAGCATCAGCAGCAGGCCGAGGCCGCCGGCGAGCGCGGTGCGGCGCAGCGGCGCGACGCGAATCAGCGCCAGCCCCGCGAGCACTCCGACGATCAGCCACGCGACCACCACCCGCAGCAGCGGCTGTCCGTCGGACCCGGCCAGCTGGAGCAGAGGCAGGGAGTCGCCGACGTTCGGGCCCGCGGCGAGCCAACCTCCGCCCCGCAGGACGTAGACCCAGCCGTCGCCGGCGAGCAGCCCGACTGTCACCACCAGCAGTAACCCGATCCCCCCGCCGGCGGTAGCCGCCATCCGCCCGCCGGCTGTGGCCGACATCCGGGGGCCGGCCCCACGGGCGAGGACTCTGGAGCCCCTCATCGAAAGGATTCACCGCAGGGCACTGAAACCAGCTTACGCCGCTACCCTGTGGCCCGGGAAGCGGTGGTGCGGCCTTGGTGGCGGTGGCGCGAAGCCGTGGAAGCGAGACGATGCAAAAATCGGCGCCATGGGCGTGATGTCGTGAGACGCCGACGGTTGCTGGCCGCGGCGATCTTCACCGTGGTGGCGCTGATCGCGTTCGCCAGCGGTGCGGCGGTCGTGGTCGCGAGCAAGGGCTCGGCGCGATCCGCGATCTCCCTCGCGCGGACCGTGTCGGTCAGATGCGATTCGCCCGCGCTCGGCGGTGCCCTGCCGACGCTCGTCTACCTGCCCGCCGGCTACCAGAGCTCCTCGGCGTCCTATCGGGTGATCTACTTCCTCCACGGCCTGCCGGCCGGACCGACCTCCTACACCGCCAACGCGTTCGTGGCGGCTTCGGTGGCGGCAAGCGGAAGGCGCGCGATCGTGGTCGCGCCGCAGGGCGCCCGCGACCAGGGCAGCGACCCCGAATACCTCGACTTGGAGGCCGCCCAGGATTGGCCCGCCGCGATCTCTCGCGACCTGCCGCACTGCATCGACCAGCGCTTCCGCACGATCCGAAGCCGCTTCGGACGGGCGCTGGTCGGCCTTTCCGCCGGCGGCTACGGCGCCTTCAACATCGGGCTTCGCAACCTGTCGACCTTCGGCGCGGTGGAGTCCTGGAGCGGCTATTTCGCCGCCACCGACCCGAGCGGTGACCACATCCTGAACCTCGGCTCGAGCAAGGCCAACAGCGACGCTCGGGTCCCGAGCGGAAGCGGCCTCGCGGGTGCACTGAAGACGTGGCCGGCGCTGATAGCGTTCTACGTCGGCGCCCAGGACTCCCGCTTCTTGGCGATGAACAAGCTCTACGACGCCGCGCTGACCCAGAGCGGCGTGGCGCACGTGTTCAGGATCTACTCCGGCGGGCACACGAGCGCGCTATGGCACGCGCAGGCGTCGCACTGGCTGGGGGTGGCGCTCGACTCGCTGTCGAGCGAAGTCGGCCATCGCGGGCGCTGAGCCGCGGTGGCGGTCAGTCGGTCCAGAACGCCTTGACCATCTCCCCGTCGCCCCCCTCCGGGCGATCGTTGCCGATCGCGATGTAGGTGAGACCGTCCGGGCCGCCCTCGAACGCACGCACGACGCTCGGAGCGACGCGAACCACATCCCACTGCTCGAGGTCGATGATCTCGTCGTCGAGCCGCATCCGGCCCGAGCCCTGCACCACGACATAGGCCTCCTCCTGCTCGCGATGGCGGTGACCGAAAGGCGTGCGGAAGTTCGGCGCGCAGCGAAAGTAGCTGACCCCGAGATGCTCAGACTCGATGTGCTTGCGCGCGAAGCGGGCCTCGAACTCGGGGCCGCGGTCGGCGGCCTGGTTCTCGTCGTGGACAAGAACCCGGACCGCCGAGCTGACCGCGGTCAGTCAGGCATCGCTGAGAAAGCAGGCGCGTCGGTGTGCTCGCGGACGTTTCCCGAGGAGCTGCGCATTGACGTCGTGTTACGCTCACTGCATTCCCAGGGGACCACAGAGCATCGCGGTTTGTCTGTTTCGGCTAATGCCGATTCTGATCCTCCTCACGCTGACGCGCATATTCGTTCCAGGCGGTGCCGTGCTGTTGCCGTATCTGCTGATCCTGGCGGTGTTGTTGGGCCCGGCGATTCTCCCCCGCTCGATCCTGTACCCCGATCACGGCTCGCCGCCAGGCCGTTCTGACGCGGACGACAGCGGGGGACAGGGTCCGCCAGAGCCACGTACGCCCCCCGGTGTCCCACGGGGAGGCCTTCCGCTGCCGGATGCCGACCCGGCGCGCATCCGAGCGCGAGACCACGGTCGACTCGATCTCCTTCCCCCTCGGAAGCGAAGGGCCGCGCGCGAGCCTGAACACACCCCGGTCCGAATCGCCTAGGCAGCAATCCCGCCATCCGCGTGGCTGCGGACGCAGACCTGCTGCCGGACGAAACCTAGATTCCCCAACCCACCGTCTAAGCCGCTCATCCTTCGGCGCGCCTGATCGCTATGCGATCTATGACGCC
>JBPCQU010000143.1:0-3363 GCA_050997795.1 Solirubrobacteraceae bacterium
CCCGCCGGGAGCGATGGGTGAGCCGGCCCCGGGTCAGCGTGGTGATGCCGTTCGCCGGACCCCGGCCGGCGGCGCTGCTCGCGCTCGACTCGCTGCTCGCCCTCGACGCCGGTCCGGGCGATGAGCTGATCCTGTCCGACAACGTGGGGGTCGCACCCGAGCGCGACGGGGTGCTGGTGGTCCGCGCCGACGGCGAACGCTCACCGTCGCACGCCCGTAATGTCGGCGCCGAGCGCGCGAGCGGCGACTGGGTCCTGTTCCTCGACGCCGACTGCCGCCCGGCGCGCGACCTGATCGAGAGCTATTTCGCTCAGGCGATCGCCGCTGACGTCGGCGCGCTCGCCGGCGAGGTCGTCCCGTCACCCGACGGCGCCACGTTCGCGGCGCGTTACGGCGCCGCGCGCAGCTTCCTCGGCCAGCGCGCCCACTTCGCGCACCCATACCTGCCGCGCGCCGTGGCGGCCAACCTGCTCGTCCGCCGGGACGCGTTCGAGCACGTGGGAGGCTTCTACGAAGGCGTCGGCGCGGCCGAGGACACCGACTTCAGCTGGCGTCTGCAGCACGCCGGCTGGCGTTTGGAGACGCGGCCGCAGGCGCGCGTCGAGCACCGTTACCGGACGAGCCTCGGGGCGCTGCGTCGCCAGTGGCGCGGGTACGCCGCCGGCCGCGCCTGGCTGGCGCGCCGCTACGAGGACTTCGAGCCCGAGTCCGCGTTGAGGCGTGCCGCCGCGCGCCCCCGGGGCTCCTCCACCTCCGCGCGTCCTCGCGCCGGCGCCGCCAGGGCTGCCGGTTGGCCCCGGCCGCGGCGCCTCGAACGCGGCGGCTTCCTCGCGCTCGACGCGCTGCTAGGTGTCGAGGAGCTGGCGGGGCTCGCGCTCTCAAACCGCCCGCCGGCCGCGCAGGTTCGGCCCGCCCCCGCCCAGGTGGTGCTGGTCACCGACCACTTCCCCGCGCGTGGTGATCCCCTGGCCGACTTCGCGCTCACGCTGGCGGGTGCGCGGGTCGAGGCGGCGGCGCGGCCGGAGGCGGTCGATCTGAGGGTCGTCCGCGAGCTCACGCTCGATTACCGCGAGGATGACGGCGCCGCTGCCCGCGCGCTTGCCCTCGCGCGGGTGCTGGCCCGCCATCCGCTGCGCTCGTTGCTCGATCTCGTGAGCCGGGGACCGGACGCCCCTGGCCTGGCGGCGATCGCGCCGGCGGTGCTGCGCTTGGGCCGCGACCCCGACGCCCGCGTCCACCCGCTCGGGAGCGAGCAGGCGCGGTCCGTCGCCGGGCGCCTGGCGGCGCTCGCGGGCCGCCGGCTGGAGGGGTGATGCGGGTCCAGGTGGTCGATCCCTCGGCCTTCACGCCGCCCTATGACCACGCGCTGTGCGCGGCGCTTGCGCGCGCCGGGGCGGAGGTCGAGCTGGTGACCAGCCGCTTTGCCTACGGCGCCGTTCCGCGGCCCGACGGCTACGCGGTCAACGAGCGGTTCTACACCCGTGCCCGCGGGTCCCCGGGCTCGATGTTGCGCCGGGCGAGCAAGCTGCTCGAGCACGTCCCGGACATGATCGCCTTCGGGCACGCCGCCGCTCGGGAGGCCGCTGTCGTGCACTTCCAGTGGCTGGACGTGCAGTGGCTCGATCGCTACCTGCTCCCCCGGCGCCCGATCGTCCTCACCGCCCATGACCTGCTCCCGCGCGAACCGCGGCCCGGGCAGGCGCGGGCGCAGCGGCGGCTGTACGAGCGGGTGAGCGCGCTCGTCGTCCACTCGCAGTATGGCCGCGCCCAGCTCGTGGACCGGCTCGGTGTCGACGCCGCCAAGGTCAGCGTGATCCACCATGGCGCCTTCGATTATCTCGTCGAGCAGTCCGACTCGCTCCCACTCCCGCCCGAGCTCGCAGCCGTGCAGGGACCGGTGGTCCTGTTCTTCGGCCTGTTGCGCCCCTACAAGGGGGTGGCGACGCTGCTCGAGGCGTGGCGGGGCGTGTCCGGTGCGGAGCTGTGGGTCGTGGGCCGCCCGCGCGGCGTCGAGCTCGATCGGCTCCGGAGGCGGGCGAGCGCGACCGTCCGCTTCGTGCCGCGGTTCGTATCCGACGCCGAGCTGCCCGCCTTCTTCCGCCGCGCCGACGTGGTGGTGCTCCCGTACTCGCGCACCGAGCGGTTTGACTTCTCGGGCGTGCTCGCGACGGCGCTGGCGTTCGGGCGGCCGAGCCTGCTCAGTGACATCGGCGGCTTCTCGGAGGTGGCCGCCCTGGGAGCGGCGCGGCTGGTGGCGCCCGGCGACGTGGACGCGCTACGCGACGCGCTGGCGGATCTGATCGCTGACAGCAGCGCTCGCGAGCGGCTGGCGGCGGCGGCGCTGGTGGCCGCCCGCAGTCCCTACTCCTGGGACGCGGCGGCGCTTGACACGCTGGCGCTCTATCAACGCCTGGTCTAAGCGTCAGGCGACGGCTTGCTCGCCCGCCGTGCGCCGCGCCACCTCGGCTCGCACGACCGGCGCGACCTCGGTACCGAACAGCTCGATCGAGCGCAGCACGTCTCGGTGCGCGACCGCGCCGGCGCTCATCTGGCCCACGTAGCGCGTGTTGCCGAACAGCTCGTGCTCGAACAGGATCTTCTCGGTCACCTGCTCGGGCGAGCCGGCCTCGACCGCGCCGCTTGGCGAGCGCAGCGCCTCGTACTCGGGGCGCCCCGAGGGCGGCCAGCCGCGCTCACGTCCGATCCGGTTCATCATCGCCAGGTGGGGCTGGGCGAAGGCCGAGTCCGCCGCGGCGGAGGTCTCGCCGACGAACTCGTGCGTGTTGATCGCGAGCTCCAAGCCGGCCGGGTCGTGGCCCGCCTGCATCGCGGCGCGTCGGTAGAGCGTGACCAGCGGCGCAAAGCGCTCTGGCTGACCGCCGATGATCGCCAGTGTCAGCGGCAGCCCCAACGTCCCGGCGCGCACGACTGACTGGGGCGAGCCGCCGACCGCCACCCAGACTGGCAGCGGATCCTGCACCGCGCGCGGCCACACGCCGGCGTCGGTCAGCGGCGGGCGCAAGCGTCCAGACCAGGTGACGTGGGTCGACTCCCGCAGCTTCAGCAGCAGCTCGAGCTTCTCGGCGTACAGCTCGTCGTAGTCGTCGAGGTCGTAACCGAACAGCGCGAAGGACTCGATGAACGAGCCGCGCCCGGCCATGATCTCGGCGCGGCCCCCGGAAAGCAGGTCGAGCTCGGCGAACTGCTGAAAGACGCGCACCGGGTCATCGGAGCTTAGCACCGTCACCGCGCTGGAGAGCCTGATCCGCTCGGTCTTGGCGGCGATCGCCGCCAGTGGTATCGCCGGCGAGGAGATCAGGAAGTCCGGCCGGTGGTGCTCTCCGATCGCGAACACGTCGAGCC
>JBPCQU010000153.1:0-16083 GCA_050997795.1 Solirubrobacteraceae bacterium
CGGGTCTGCAGACCGAAGACTAAAGCCTTCAGTGCTGCGAGATCACGCGATCGATGATTCCGTAGTCCTTCGCCTCCTCGGAGCTCAAGAACTTGTCGCGCTCGGTGTCGGTGCGGACCTGCTCGAGCGGCTTGCCGGTGTGCTTGGCGATGATCTCGTCCAGCCGGCGGCGGACGTCGATGATCTCGTTGGCGTGGATCTCGATGTCGGTCGCCTGACCCTGGAAGCTCGAGGACACCTGGTGGATCAGGATCTTCGCGTTCGGCAGCGCCATCCGCTTGTCCTCGGCGCCGCCGGCCAGCAGCAGTGCGCCCATCGACATCGCGATCCCGACGCAGATCGTCTGCACGTCGGGCTTGATGAACTGCATCGTGTCGTAGATTGCCAGGCCCGCGTACACCGAGCCACCCGGGGAGTTGATGTAGATCGAGATGTCCTTGTCGGGGTCCTCAGACTCGAGGTGCAACAGCTGGGCGACGATCAGGTTCGCGATCTGGTCATCGATAGGGGTACCCAGGAACACGATCCGCTCGTTCAGCAGACGGCTGTAGATGTCAAACGCGCGCTCCCCGCGCGAGGTTTGCTCAACGACCATCGGTACGAGTGGGCTCATGTCCTCGCTTCTTTCGCGTCCTGCGCCGGAATCCTGCCGACTGTAGCAACGACCCTCAACCGCGCCGGAACCCGGGGGTCAGCGGGTCTCGGGCGTCCAGATCTGACCTGGCTGCGCCGCCTCGTCCTCTTTGCCGGGGGTCCACAGCTTCTCGCGTGTCTTGGCCTGCTCGACGCTGATCGCGATCGCCTCGCGCACCAGCAGCTCGACGGCCTGGCGGCTCGCGACGTCCTCCCGCAGCGACTCGAGACGGCCCGCCTTGCGGAGCTGCTCCACGAGCTCGGCGGGGTCTGAGCCGTCGCGCTCGGCGGCCGGCGCCAGCGCCTGCACCAGCTCCTCGTCGTTCGGCTCGATCCCCTCGGCCTGGACGATCGCCGAGAGCACCGCTTCGCGGCGCAGCGCGCTCGCGGCGTCGGGCTCGGCGTCGTGGGCGAGCGTCTCCTCGTCCTTGCCGGCGATCCTTAAATACGTGTCCTTCGAGATCCCCTGGCGCGCGAGCGCCGACAGCGTCTGCTCGATGATCTCGTGGGCGCGCGCGTGGATCAGCTTGTCGGGCAGCTCGACCCGTGCCTCGTCGGTTGCGGCCTGGAGCACGGCTTCCTCGAACTCCCGCTCGATCGCGGTCGCGTCGGACTCGCGGATCCGCGAGGCGATGTCCTCGCGGAGCTCGCCCAGCGAGTCAAAGCCTCCGGCCTCGGCGGCGAACTCGTCGTCCAGCTCGGGCAGCCGCTTGGCTTTCACTTCCTTGACCGTGACCTCGAAGGTGGCGTGCTTGCCGCCGAGATCGCCCGAGTACTCCTCGGGGAAGGTGACCTCGACCACCCGCCCGTCGCCCGCCGCGGCCCCGATCAGCTGCTCCTCGAAGCCCGGTATCAGCCGCTCTGACCCAAGCTCGACCAGCTGGTCGCGCCCCTCGCCGCCGGCAAACGGTTCGTCGTCCACCGCGCCGGCGTAATCGATCACGACGTGGTCGCCGGTCTCGGCCGCGCGCTCCACGGTCTCGAGCGTCGCCACCCGGTCTCGCAGGCGCTCGAGCTCCTCGTCGACGGCGCTGTCGTCGACGTGGGGTTCGCGACGACCAACCTCGAGGCCCTTGTAGGCGCCGAGCGTGGCCTCCGGGCGGACTCCGATCTCGATCGAGAACTCGAGCGGCTGTCCCTGGGCGGGCAGGTCACCGACGTCGAGCTCGGGGTCACCGACGGGCGCGATGCCCGCACCGTCGATTGCTTCCACGTACCAACCGCCGAGCGAGCTGCGCAGAGCCTCGTCGAGCACCGCTTCGCGCCCGAGGCGCCGGATCACGACCGTGGGCGGAACCTTGCCCTTGCGAAATCCGGGAACCCGCAACTGGCCGCCGAGCTTGCGCGCGGCCTGCTGGACACGGCGCTCGACCTCGTCGGCGGAAACCTCGGCCTTCACCCGCACGCGGGACTCGGGCAGCTCGGTGACGTTCGTCTTCAGCGGCGCCATGGGGGGCAGACGATAGCTTGGGGGCGTGTGCTGGCGACTGAAAGCCAGATTGATCACCGGTCCGTTCGCGTTCCTGCTCGGCGGCGTGATCGACCTACTCGCTTTCGCGTATCGCACCCTGCGAGCGAGGGTGGCGCGGTCCGGGGCACCCCCCTCTACCATTGCGTCGCGTGAGGACCAACGGCGTGAGGACCATCGGCTGGCGTAGCCTGCCCGGAATGATCGCGATCCTGATCGCGCTGGCGCTTGCCGCTCCTTCGGGAGCCCTCGCCTCCCAAAGCCAGGAGATGGTGCTGCAGGACGACGCGCAGCTGATCTACTCCTCGCCCAACCACGTCGTGCAGACGCTTCAGACGCTCAAGGCGATGGGCGTCGACCGAGTCCGGGTGTCGGTGGTCTGGAGCCTGGTCGCGCCCGGCGCGCAGTCCTCCCGGCGCCCCCAGAACTTCAATGCCACCGATCCCGCCGCCTACCCGCCCGGTGCGTGGTCGCGCTACGACCTCCTCGACCAGGCGGCCAGCAAGATCGGTATCGGCCTCTACCTCCAGCCGACCGCGCCGGCCCCCAACTGGGCCACGAGCCCGCCCAAGCTCCCGCAGGGCTACCGCTGGTCACACGATCCCAGCGCGAGGCTCTACGGCGAGTTCGTCCAAGCGATCGCGACGCGCTACAGCGGCCATTACGTGGCCCCGGGCCTGGACGGCAAGCCCACGGCGCTACCGGCGGTGAACTACTGGGGCATCTACAACGAACCCAACATCGGCGGCTGGATGACGCCGCAGTGGAATAAGGTCCACGGCCAGAAGGTCGAGGCCTCGCCCGCGATCTACCGCGGAATGGTGAACGCCGCGTGGAGCGCGCTGGTCCGCACGGGCCATCGCAACGACACCGTGCTGATCGGCGAGACCGCCGCCTACGGGGCCGGCCACAAGGGCTACGCGGCGAGCATGGATCCGCTGACCTTCGTGCGGGCCTTTTACTGCGTGTCCTCCTCCTACAGGCCGTTGACGGGGAGCCGTGCGGCCGAGGTCGGCTGTCCGAGGTCGGGCAATCAGAGCGCGTTCGTCCGCGCCAACCCCGCGCTGTTCTACGCCCGCGGCTGGGCCCACCACCCCTATGACTTCGTTCACCCCCCCACCTTCAACCGCGGCGATCCGAATTCGGCCACCTTGTCGGGCCTGTCGCGGATCGAGCAGGCTCTCGACCGCTCGTTCAGGGCCTATCACCGGCCGGCGGGAATCCCGATCTACATCACCGAATGGGGCGTTCAGAGCCGAGGCCCGAACCCGTTTCTCCCGTTCAGCCAGGCCCAGCAGGCACAGTTCCTCAACCAGGGCGAGTACATGGCCTGGCGCAATCCGCGCGTGCGGTCATTCGCCCAGTTTTTGCTCGTCGACGACGCCCCCAACACCGCATACAGCGTCGGCACCCGTGCCTATTGGAGCACGTTCGACTCCGGGTTGCTGCTGTACCCGAGCGACAAGCCCAAGCCCGCCTACTATGCGTTCGAGCTCCCGATCTGGCTGGCCAACCCCAGACATGGCCCCCACGTATCGGTCTGGGCTCAGATCCGGCCCCCGGCCAGCCCGCGCGTCGGCACGCTCCAGTTCAAGGCCAACCGCTCGTCCACCTGGACGACTGTCGCGAAGGTCGCTACGACCAACCCCGAAGGGTTTCTGACGACCCACGTCTCGCTGCCTTCCGCTGGCGGGCTGCGGCTGGCCTGGACCGCCCCCGGCGGCATGGTGGTCTACGGACGCACCGCTCAGGTGGACTGAGCGTCGTCTCGCACCAGGTTCTTTAGCTCGCGCAGCGCCACAGGAAGGGTGGTGGTGTCGTAGGTGCCTGACGTCTTCACGTCCCCCACCACGCCGAGGGCGCGCTGCACGGCGGCTTGGTTGCGCTGATGCCAGGCCTCGATCGAGCGCTCACTGCCGTCTGCGCCGCTGCCCGCGAGCAGCGCGTCACGCGTCAAGGAGCGGTGCAGGCGGTACAAGTCGTCGCGCAGCGCGGCCCGCGCCAGCGCCTGCCAGCGGTCCGCGCGCGGCAGCTCGAGGATCCGATCGCGGAGCCAGTCCAGTCCCAGCCGCGAGCCGATCCCGAAGTAGGTGGACATCACCACGGGCTGGTCGCGCTCGGTCGTCGCCGCGTCCTCGACGATGTCAAACACCGATAAGAGCGCCTGCATGCTGGCCACGCGACGAGCCAGCGCCGCCGGGATGCCGACCTCAGCGAGCTCAGCCGGCCGCTCGTCGAACGCGTCGCGGTCGAGTCCGTCCAGCACTCCCGGAAGCGCGTCGGCGAGCATCCGAGCGCCGGGCAAAAACCGCCTTGTCGTCGCCTCGATGTGGATCGGCTCGCTGTGCGCGCGCACCAGCCACCGCGTGGCGCGCTCCACCAGGCGGCGCCCCTCGATCAGCATCTCGAGCTGCGTTCCCGCCTCGATCCTGTTGTCGAGCTCCTCGACGGCGGCCCAGAACGAGCGCATTTCGAATACCTCGCGCGCGACCGCGTACGCCCGCGCGAGGTGCTGCGTGTCGGCGCCCGTCTCCTCCTCGAGCCTGAACGCGAATGTCGTCCCGGCCCGGTCCACCAGCTGGTTGGCGACCACCGTCGCGATGATCTCCCGCCGCAGCCGATGGCCGCGCATCTGTCCCGAGTACCGCTCGGGCAGGGGATCGGGGAAGTAGCGCTCGAGGTCGTGCTCGAGATAGGCGTCCTCCGGTAGGTTGGACTCGAGCAGCTTCTCGAACAGGTGGATCTTGCAGTAGGCCATCAGCGTCGCGAGCTCGGGCGCCACCAGCCCGCGCCGCTCGGATCGGCGCGTGGCGATCGTCTTCTCGCTCGGCAGGTACTCGAGCTCGCGGTTGAGCCCCGCCACGCGCTCGAGCCGGCGGATCAGACGCGCGTGGACGCCGGCCATCGAGGTGGCCTGCGCGACCGCGAGGCTCACGGCTTGGGTCTGGGTGTAGCTCGCGTACAGCACCCGCTCGGCGACCGCGTCGGTCATCTGCACCAGCAGCTCGTTGCGCTCCTCGCCGGTTATCGCGTGATCGGCTACCAGCCCGCCGAGCAGGATCTTGATATTGACCTCGTGGTCGGAGCAGTTGACCCCGGCGACGTTGTCGATCGCATCGGTCTGGATTCGGCCGCCTTCCTGCCCGGGGCCGCCGCTGAGCGCGTACTCGATCCGCCCGCGCTGGGTGAAGCCTAGGTTCCCGCCCTCGCCCACCACACGGCAGCGAAGCGTTCCCCCGTCGACGCGCACCGCATCGTTGGTCTTGTCCCCGGCGTCGGCCTGCGTCTCCTCAGCCGCCTTGACGTAGGTGCCGATACCTCCGTTGAACAGCAGGTCAACCGGAGCACGCAAGATCGCCCGGATCAGGTCCGCCGGCGCCAGCCGGTCGGCCTCGATTCCCAGCGCCTCGCGCACCGGGGTCGAGATCGGGATCGACTTCGCGGTCCTCGGGAATATGCCTCCCCCTTCCGAGATCAGCGCCTCGTCGTAGTCGCTCCAGGATGAGCGCGGCAGCTCATACAGGCGCCGGCGCTCCGTGAAGCTCACGGCCGCGTCCGGATTGGGATCCAGGAACACGTGCATGTGGTTGAACGCGGCGAGCAGGCGCGTGTGGGGTGAGCACAACATCCCGTTGCCGAATACGTCACCGGACATGTCACCGATGCCGACCACCGTGAACTCCTCGCGCTGCACGTCGGATCCGAGCTCGCGGAAGTGGCGCTTGACCGACTCCCAGGCGCCGCGGGCAGTGATCCCCATCTGCTTGTGGTCATAGCCGTGCGAGCCGCCGGAAGCGAACGCATCACCGAGCCAGAACCCGTACTGCGCCGAGACCTCGTTGGCGATGTCCGAGAACGCCGCCGTCCCCTTGTCGGCGGCGACGACCAGGTACGGGTCGTCTTCGTCGTAGCGCACCACCCGCTCCGGCGGAGCTACGCCATCGGCGACGAAGTTGTCGGTCAGGTCGAGCAGCCCGCGCAAAAAGGTCTTGTAGCAGGAGATCCCCTCCTCCAGCTGCGCCTCGCGACCGCCCTGGGAGGGAGGGCGCTTGACCACGAAACCGCCTTTGGACCCGACCGGCACAATCAGCGCGTTCTTGACCATCTGCGCCTTCATCAACCCGAGTACCTCGGTCCTGAAGTCCTCGCGGCGGTCTGACCACCGCAGCCCGCCCCGCGCTACCTTGCCGCCACGCAGATGGACCCCCTCGACACGGGGGGAATAGACGAAGATCTCAAAGCGCGGGCGCGGCAGCGGCAGCAAGGCGAGCGCGGTCGGGTCGAGCTTGAACGACAGGTAGTCCGGCGGCTGGCCGGACTCGTCGGTCCGGAAATAGTTGGTGCGGAGCATCGCGCGCATCACGGACAGGAAGCTGCGCAGGATCCGGTCCTCGTCGAGGCTCTGGACCGCGTCGATCGACTGCTCGATCTGGAGCGAGATGGCCTCGGCGGCCGCCTCGGCGGGGGCGTCGGGATCGAAGCGGGCCGTGAACAGCTTGACGAGCAGGACGGCGATCTCGGGGTTGCCGACCAGCGTGTGCTCCGTGTAGCGGTCCGAAAACGCGATCGTGGCCTGGCGCAGGTATCGGGCGACGGCGCGGATGATCGTGATCTCCCGCCCGGTCAGCCCGGCGGCGAGCACGAGCCCGTTAAGCCCGTCGTCCTCGAGCTCTCCGGCCAGGACTGCGAGGAACGCCTCGGCGAAGGGCTCCGCGATCCGCTCGATCTGCTCGGCCCGGCATCGGAGGCCGAAGTCGTAGACCCAGGCCGCGGCTGAGCCGCTCGGCGTGATCTCGTAGGGGCGCTCGTCGACGACCTTCGCTCCCATGTGCTCGAACCTCGGCAGCACGTCTGAAAGCAGCACTCGCCCGGCGCTCAGCAGCTTGCAGCGCACTGCCTCCTCGCCGTCCTGCAACGTCCGGTACAGCGCCAGGATCGGGCGCCCGGTTCGCTGCAGCTCGCCGATCCGGTCGATGTCGACCACCGCACCCTGGGCACTCCAGTCGGCCCGGTAGGCGGCGGGGAAGGCGGCGGCGAAGCTGGCGTATCGCGCGAGTCCCTCCTCCTCCCCACGCACGGCCACCAGCGCGGCACGCAGGTCATCGGTCCAGGCCCGGGTGGCCTCGGCGATCCGCGCCTCGATTGCCGAAACGTCGTAGTCCGACGGCACGCCATCCGGGCAGTGCACGATGTAGTTCACGCGCACCACCGTCGACTCGGTCAGATGTAGCCGCCAGTCGACGTGGCTGGCGCCGAACTCCTCCACCAGGATGCGGCCGGCCCGCTCGCGGTTCTCGGTGTTGAAGCGGTCGCGCGGAATGCAGAGCATGCAGGACACGAACCGGTCCAGGCGGTCCCGGCTGACCCACAGGCGCACCCGCAGCCGCTCACCCAGTCCGAGGATCCCGATCGCGATCTCGAACAGGTCATCGGTGGAGATCTGGACCAGCAGGTCGCGAGGCAGCGACTCGACGATGTCGATCAGGCCCTTGGCGTCGTGGCTGTCGGGCGGAAACGCGGCGCGCGCCATCACCCGCTCGACCTTGTCGCGCAGGAGGGGGATCTCGCGCGGGCTCGTCTTGTACGCCGCCGTCGTGTAGAGCCCCAGCAGGCGTCGCTCGCCGACCACCGTTCCGTCGGGCCCGAACCGCTTCACGCCGACGTAGTCCAAGTACGAAGGGCGGTGCACGGTGGCACGCGAGTTGGCCTTCGTTAGCACGAGAGGGTTGCGCGAATGAGCGAGCTCGAGCGCCTTGCGGTCGAGCTGCTTGGACGGCGTCGTCGAAAAGCCGCGCAGGATCCCGAGGCCCGAGCCCGGCACCGCCCTGAGCTCGGTCCCATCGAGCTCATATTCGCGGTAGCCCAGAAAGGTGAAGTTGTTCTCGGCCAGCCATTGCAGGAACGCCTGCGCTTCGCTGCGCTCGTGCGGGTCGACCGGCGCTGACTCGCGTCCGAGCTCGCCGGACAGCGCGGTCGTACGGGCGCGCATCAGCGCCCAATCCTCGACCGCCGCGTCGACCTCCTCGAGCACCAGCTCCACCCCGGCGCGAAGCACGGCCAGCCGGTCGGAGTCGGCCTGGCGCGCGACCTCGGCATGGATCACGGACTCGGTCACCAGCCCAGGAGCGGTGCCACCCGGCTCGAGCACGTCGAGCAGTTCGCCTTCGTCGTCGCGCACGACGCGGATCACGGGGTGCACCACCAGCTCGATCCCGTAACCCTGGCGGCTCAGCTCCATCGTCACCGAGTCGACGATGAACGGCATGTCGTCTGAGACGATCTCCACCACCGTGTACGGGGAGCGCCACCCATCGCGCTCCAGCTCGGGGTTGTAGACGCGCACCTTGGCCTCGCCGGGATGGCGCTGCTTCGCCGCTCGCCAGTGGGCGACTACCGCGCCGCAGAGGTCAAGCGGACTGCGGTCTGACAGGTCCTTGGCCGGGACCCAGTGGTAGTACTGGCGCACGAACTCCTCATAGGAGGCGCTCGGCTCGTCGGGCAACCGCTGGCGAACGCACTCGCTGAGCGCGTCGATCAGATCAAGCTCGAGGTCACCGGCCTTGACGGCCATCTCGACACCGCCTCTTTAGACAATGCTCTAAACCTACCCCTCGGCGGCGGCGAACGCACCCGGGTGGCAGCAAACGTTGCGCCGGATGACTGCACCGCCCGGCGGCTCAGGTGCCGGGCGGGAACGTGTAGGACGAGTGGGGCGGCACGTACGGGCCGACCTCGAGCACGGCTTCGGAATGCGAAACGAGCGGGACGCTCCCCGGCTGACCGCGCCACCGGCGGCCGTCGACGAACACCGCCACCCGCTCGCCGGCGCGGGCGCCAAAGGAGTCCAGGCGGCGCTCAGACACCGGCCGGCCCCAGGAGCGGAACAGGTCCGCCAGCGTGAGTCGCGCCCCCGGCCGTACCAGCACCACCCCCGTCGGCTCGAGCGTCACCAGCGCGCCGAAGCACCGCGCGCGGGAGATCCGCCCCTCGGACCGAGCGAGCGGTGCCCTGGCGCCGATCCCGGCGGGGACGATCACGACGCAGTCTGAGGCGAACACCTCCACGTGGACGCCATGCCGCGGGCCGAGCGCGCGGCGGCAGGATCCGATCACGGGGCCGGTCGGGGGCGCCTGAAACCGCGCTCCGCGCCCGACGGGGCGCGCCTCGCGGACCAATGGCCCCGGGATCCCGGCGTCGGTGAGAGCACGGTGGACACGGCCGTCATGGCCAGCCGACCCGCATCCCGCCGCCGCCAGCGCGGCCGCCGAAGTGATGATCCGCGCTAGCCGTCCAACTCCCACGCGGGCTCAGCGTAGCCTCATGAGGCGTGAACGAAGACGACCATCCTCGGGCCTCGAGCCAACCGGGCCGGCCGCCGCGCGCGCCGGGCGCCTACCTCAGGCTCAGGCTCTGGCAGCGCGTGGCCCTGTCACTTCTGGTCGCGGCGGCGGTGCTGGCGGCGATGGTCGTCTTCGTCAACGGCCACAACACCAATTCACCGTCCTCCACAAACGAGGCCGCCGCGGTGCAGGCCAACCGCGACGCCGAGATCCTGGTCGAGCAGGACCAGGCGCCCCGGACGGCGCGCCTGAGCGCGGGTCTGACCCCCGCGGCCGCGCTCGGCCGGGCGATTGAAGCGCGGATGGCGCGACAGGTCGCCGCCGGCGCGATCGGCGGGCCGCTCAAACGCGTCCGGTGCCGCGCGCGCGGCGCCGGGGCGAGCGCGGGGGCGCGCACGGCGTTCAGCTGCACCGCGGTCGCCGGCGACGTCACCTACCCGTTCCTGGGCGTCGTCGATCCGGCCGCGCACCGGATCACCTACTGCAAGCGCGATCCTCCGCCGGCTCCCTCAGACGACGTTCCGGTCAGCCGCCGCTGCGGGGGTTGACTCCATCCGGGGCCGCCGTGCCCTCGGAGTCCGCAGCGGCGGGCTCCCGCGTAGCGGCATCCCCGGGCCCCACCCGCGTGGGGGCATCCCCGGGCTCCACCCGCGTAGCGGCATCCCCGGACTCCACCCGCGTGGGGGCGTCCTCGCGGCGAATCCGCGTATCGGCCGCCGCCGCCGTCCCGGCGCCCGCCGCCCCCGCCGCCGGTACCGCCGCACGACCCCGCCTGCGCCCGGCGCCGTCCTCGTAGCCGGTCGCAACCTCGGTGCGACGGCGCGGAATCGCCGTGTTGAAGAGCAGGAACGCGGCAGCGATCCCCCACGCGAGCTCGGTCCAGCCGTTGGCGGCCGCCATTCCGAGCACGTTGCCGCTGATCAGCGCGATGATCGCCGCGGCGCCCAAGGCGATCCCGACGATCAGGCTCATCGTTTTCGCCAGCAGGTGCTGCGCGGCGCCGAACAGGAGCAAGCCACCCCCGACCGCGGTGAGCATCCCCGTCCAGCCGTTGGCCCCGAAGATGCCGAACACCTTGCCGGTGACCGGAGCATCACCGCTGGGGAAGTTCGAGAACTTCAGGAAAGTGTGCTCCCGATAGAGGAAGTACAGCCCGGCGGCAAGCAGGATCGTTCCGACGATCAGCGCCGGTCCGCGCGCGAGGCTGATCCCCTTCTCCGTACGTGTGTCGGCGCTGTCAACCATGTTTCGGCCTCCTCAGGCGACGGCTCTGGCCTCGATGCGGGCGCAGCCGGCTTAGAGTCGTTCTACCCTCTCGTTGCGATCGGCACGCACCTGCGGGCGGGGCAGGACGTCACAGAAGACGGACCCATCGCGCTCCACCGTCTCCCCGACCTCGCACGCAACCGGCTGGGACAGGATCGGGCCGGCGTAGACGAAGGTGTGAAACTCGCCGTTCTCGCCGCACGGGTCGACTCGCGCAGGCAGGTCGGCGAGCAAGTCGTGGTCAAAGTGGCGGCCCGCGAACGAAGCGTCGAGCATGGCCGGGTCGACGCACACGAGGATCGCCTCAAAGCCGGCGTCGACGAAACGGCGAGCAAGCGCCGTGGTGTCGCGCCGCCAGAGAGGAAAGAGTGCTTCCTTGCCGATCGCGGCCAGGCGAATCTCACGGTAGGCGCGGACGTCGGCGAGGAACAGGTCGCCGAAGGCGATCGTCTTCAGGGCGCGAAGGCGCTGCGACGCGAGCGCCTCGTCCATCCGCCGTTCGTAGACGTCGTTGGGGCAGGCGGCGGGGACCGTGACCTCGACCAGCTCGACGTCCGCGGCCTTCGCCTGCTGAGCGAGCAGCTCGCGACGTACGCCGTGGATCGAGACGCGGTCATACGCGTCGGTGACCGTCGTCACAAGCGCCCGCGGCCACAGGTCGTATTCGCTGCGCAACGTCCACAGCGCGAGCGCCGAGTCCTTGCCGCCGCTCCAGGAGAGAGCCAGCGACCGTGATGCGGGTCGTGTAAGACTTGCGGCTCCGGCTTCATTCACAACCAGGAGGTTCGCATGGCGGAGAGCGTTTACCGGGTCACGGAGGTAGTCGGGGTGAGCAGCGAGTCTTGGGAGGCCGCGGCTCGGGTAGCGATAGAAACCGCCGCCAAGAGCGTGCGCGAGCTCCGCGTCGCCGAGGTCGTGCGCCAAGACCTGACGATTCAGGATGGTGGCGTGCTCAATTATCGCGTCCGCCTCGGCATCTCGTTCAAGTACGATCCGAGCGAGTAGCCGATCGACGGTAGCGGAGAACGCTCGCTCCGGTTTACGCTGTCCGGAGCGAGCGCGCTGCCTTCGGGACGTCTCCCACGAGTGACCTGAGCTGATGGCACGATCTGACCAGCGGGGTTACCGGCCGGCGCTTCCGGTGCGGCTTGGCGCCTCGTGGCTCACCAACGCGCTGGTGCTCGCTGTCGTTGCGGGGGTCCTACGCGGAGTGGATGTCGCGAGCGCCGGCGCCCTGATCGCGGCGGCAGCCGTGTTCGGAGTGCTCAACACGGTGCTGAAGCCGGTATTGAGGGTGGTCACGTTCCCACTCGCGATCCTGACGTTCGGGATTGCCTGGTTCTTCGTCTCTCTGCTGATGCTGGTACTCACGCGAGACATCGTGAGCGGCTTTCACATCTACGGGTTCTGGACCCTGGTAAAGGCAACGCTGATCGTCTGGATCGTGAACCTTGCGCTCGACTTCACGCCTGGGCCCTGGCAGATCACCGACCGCCGGCGAGCCCTGCACAGGCGGCATCGCTCAGCCGGCCGGCGCCCCTGAGCCGCGCCGCGGAAGATCCCGAACCTGCGCCGCTTCGAAGCCGGAAAGGTGCTTGGCACCCCGGCGGGGCGAGCCTATCGGCCTCGCCATGCCGCCGAGCGGATCGAGTGGGTCGAGCTCGTAGACCTGTCCGATGAGCTCGGCGCCGAAGCTGCGGTGTGGTTGCTCCTCGATGAGCCTAAAGCCGCGATTCAGGTAGATGTGACGAGCCGCGGCGAGTGGGTGGTTGGTCCACAGGCGCGCGCGGTCGTAGCCGGCTTGGCGCGCGAACTCGAGCGCGCCGTCGAGAAGCCGCGCGCCGAGACCGTGCCCTCGGTCGTCGGGATGGACGAGCAGGATCCTGCTCTCGCTGTGCGTCGTGCTCGGCGGCGTAGTCCGCGACGATCTTGGCGACCAGGGCCTCGAAGCTGGTGTCCCATCCGAACTCGGCCGCGTAGACCTCCCCGTGGGCCATGATCACCCAGCCGAGGCCGCCCGGTCGTCCGAGCCGGCGGATCGTGACCTGTCGTTCGTCGCTGGCCATGCGTGCGTTCGCTCTCCTAAACAACTGAAACGGCCGTTTCAGTTGCGTACACTAGCGCGGTGTCCGCGATCGCGCCCGCCCCTTCCGCACGCCGCAGCGAGTTGCTCGAACTGGCCTATCGCTACGTCCTCGAGCACGGAGTGGCCGACCTCTCGCTGCGGCCGCTCGCGGCGGCGATCAGCTCGAGCCCACGCGTGCTGCTGTTCCTCTTCGGCAGCAAGTCTGAGCTGGTCCGAGCACTCTTGGCCCGCGCGCGGGAAGAGGAGTTCGACCTCCTGAGCCGCGTTCGGTCAACGAGCGAGGACAGCGACCTCGCCACCGTCGCCTCTGAGCTGTGGGGATGGCTCGCCGCCGACGCGCACCGAGCGCTGCTGACGCTGTGGGTCGAGGGCTACGCACGCTCCCTGACCGACCCCGAAGGCCCGTGGGCCAACTTTGCCCAGGCCACGGTGGATGAGTGGCTCGACGTCCTCGCTCGATCCCAGCCGGAGAGCGTTCGCGACAGCGCCCCCGGCCAAGCCCGGCGAACACTCGTCCTCGCCGTCCTGCGCGGAGCGCTCCTCGACCTGCTGGCCACAGGCGATCTCGAGCGCACCACGAACGCCATCAACCTGCAACTGACGCTCATACGCGGCTCCGCGCAGCCGTCTGCCGCGTAACCGCACACCAGTCCGCCTGCTTCGGGGGTTATCTTCGTGATCGTGGGTCGGGCGTGTACCTCCAAGACCTCGCGCTCACCGTGCTCCTGGTGGCCCTCGCCGTCGCCGCGCTGGCGCCGATCCACACCGGAGCGCTGCACGGATCGGTCACAGTCGTCGGCAAGGCCACTACCCCCAGCGGCTATGCCGCGGTGATCGTGCTCGCGCTCGCCGAGGAGATGCTGTTTCGCGGATTTGTCGCTGGCTTGCTGTTTCGGCGGTTTGGCTTTCGGGCGGGCAACGCGCTCCAAGCGCTCGTGTTTTTCGCTCCCCACCTGCTGCTGTTGCTGGTCAGCCTCTCGCTCTGGCCGATCCTTCCCGTGCCGCTGGCCGGCGGCTGGCTGCTGGGGTGGCTGCGACAGCGCTCGGGGAGCATCGGCCCGGGCTGGATCGCGCACTCGATCGCCAACATCCTCGCCTCCGTGATCCTCGCCCTGTGATGGTCCCCGGCGATGGAATCGGAGCTTCTCGGCGCAGCCACGCGAACGAGCCAGCTCGAATGCCGTTGACCGCCTGGGTCGGGGTCATCGCCGGGCTGCAAACTGCGGCCTTGCTCGCGACGAGTACGCGGTACGGATATCACCGTGACGAGATGTACTTCATCGTCGCGGGCTCGCACGCCGCGTTCGGCTATCCCGACCAGCCTCCGCTCGTGCCGTTGTTGTCCTGGACGATGAACGCACTCGTGCCGGCGTCACTTCTGCTGCTGCGAGCTCCGTCGGCGTTGGTCGCCGCCGAGACGACGATTCTCGCCGCGCTGATTGCGCGGGAAGTCGGAGGGGGCGCGCGGGCGCAGCTGATCGCGGCGGCCTGCACGGCTTGTTCGGGCTTCGCGCTCGCCGTCAGCCATCTCGTGAGCACCACCACGTTTGACCTTTTGAGCACCACCGTCTTGGGGTGGCTGGCGATCAGGGCGATCGTCCGTGGGAGCGGTGCGTCCATCCTGGCCGCTGGCGTGGTCGTGGGCGTTGGCGTGGAGGCCAAGCCCCAGGTGGGCCTGGTGGCCGCCGTGATGGTCGCCACCCTGATCGTCGTCGGTCCGCGATCGTCGATCCGTTCCTGGTGGGCCGCCGGGGGGGCCAGTTGCGCCGTGGTGCTGGCCGCCCCGTACGTTGTCTGGCAGCAGCAGCATGGCTGGCCGCAGCTGACCGTAGCCGGCAACATCGCCGGCAGTCAGGAAGGTGGACGAGCAGGCTTCTTCCCATTCCAGCTCGTGATGGTCAGCCCGCTCCTCGTGCCGGTCTGGGTCGCCGGCCTGCTCGCACCGTTTCGCCGCGCCCGATGGCACCGGCTGCGCTTCGTGCCGATCACCTTCGCGGTGATGGCCGTCCTGTATTTCGCCGGCAACGGCCACGCGTACTACCTCGCGAGCCTCTACCCCGTCCTTCTCGGTCTCGGTGCGCTACCCACGGCCGAATGGACGATGCGCGCCGCAAAGCACACACGGCGCCTGATCGCGGCGCTGGTCCTCAGCGCGGCCGTCGGCGCAATCATCGCGCTACCGCTTCTTCCTGAGCGCGACCTCCAGGGCAGCATCGTGATGGCGATCAACCCCGCCCAGGGCGAGATGGTCGGTTGGCCGCGCTTCGTCCAGACCGTCTCGAACGCGTGGCACCAGATTCCCATTGGCCAACGCCGGCACACCGCGATCTTCACCGCCAACTACGGCGAGGCCGGGGCGATCGACCTCCGCGCCTCGGCACTCCGTCTCCCGCGCGCCTACAGCGGCCACAACGGATTCAGCGAATGGGGGGAGCCACCGGCCGCTGACACTCACGCCCTGGTGCTCGGCTTCAGCAGCGCTGCCGACGCCGCGCCCTACTTCGACCAATGTCTAACCCTCGCCACCGTCAACAATCGCGTCGGCCTCAACAATCAAGAACAAGGCTTGCCAGTAATGCTCTGCCGAGCCACCGCCCCATGGCCGACACTCTGGCCCCGCCTGAGGCACTACGACTAATTCAGACGGCCCCGCCAGCGCCGGGTCCCGGACGCCATTTTCGCTTCATCGCGATCGGATCACCTTCGCCTTGCGGCGGTCCTGCGAACGACCTGCGGCACACCTTCGGCACGCGGATGGCGGCTCAAGGGATGCCGATGCGCGTTCTCCAGGAACTGATGGGCCACCGAGACTTCAAGACTACGCTGATCTACGCCGACTACGCCCCGAGCGACCCCGAGGCGGAGTGGGTCGAGGACGCCTTCCGCCCCGCCGCCCCTGACGCGATCGACTCGCGCGCGAGAGCCTAAGGACCTATGCGATGGCGGCGAAGTCGCGCTCGACCTCGCCGTCGATGGTCCGCTGGAAGCAGACGAGCAACTCCTCGTCGAGGACTTCGGCGATCTTCTGCAGCGTGGCGAGGTTCGGCGTGTGTGTTCCGCTCTCGAGACGAGAGATCGCGGTGTGCGAAGTGCCTGCGGCCGTCGCGACCTCCTGCTGGGTCAGGCCCAGCTCGAAGCGCCGCTCGCGCAGATGGGCGGCGATCGGGTTGGTCTTGCGTAGCTCGCGGATCCTCGCGTATTCCTCGCGCGCCGCGCTGTAGTCCTCGCTGCGAGCCGCACGGTCGGCCGCAGCTCGTACCGCGGGGCGCCCCATCGGGCTGTTTCGGTTG
>JBPCQU010000184.1:0-3662 GCA_050997795.1 Solirubrobacteraceae bacterium
GTCCGAGGTCACAACCCGAACCAGGCCGCGGGCGGGCTCGGCGGCCAGACGCCGCATGATCTCGTCGTCGGCGGCGTCACGACGCGGCCGCGGAGCGTGGGTGACCTCGATCACCGTCGAGCGGATCGGCGGCGACGGCTTGCGCTCGAAGACGACCACGACATCCTCGTTCTCGTGCGCCGCCCAACGCTCCAGGAGATCGACCAGGTGCAGCATCGCGGCGTCGCGATTCTTCCACCAGCCGTCGGGGCGGGTGCCGATCACGTTCATGCCGTCCACGTACCAGCGCACGGCCCGCTCAGCTCTCCTCGCCGGGGCGGCGTCGATCGCGCTTGCGCTGTGATTGGTGGCGCTTGGCCTCCTGACGGCGCTTGACCGAGCCCTTGCTCGGACGCGTGGGCGTGCGCGGGCGCGAGACGGTGAGCGCACCGGCGAGGCGCTGGGCGAGCCGCTGCAACGCGAGCTCACGATTCTGCGCCTGGCTGCGCGAGTCCTGGGCGATCGCGACCACACGCGGTCCGAGCCGGGCGATCACCCGGCGCTTCTGCTCGGGGCTGAGGGACTGCGAGGCGGTGACGTCGAACACCGCCTCGATCCGGCTGGCCGTCGTGTTGGCGTGCTGGCCCCCGGGCCCCGAGGAGCGCGAGGCCCGCACTTGCACCTCGCGCAGCGCGATCGCGGTCCGTCCACGTACGGGTATCGGGTCATCCATGCCTGTCAGTGTGCCGGTCGCGCGCCCATTCCGGCATCGAACTGTGTCCGGCGCGTGAACGTTGTCCAGGGTGCAAGTCAGCGGCTCGGGACCGTGCTACCTTCCCGCCGCATAGGGCCGCTGATCCGTTTCAGCGGTGACAAGCAGGTGCAGGCGCCGGGGTAGCAATCACCTCCGCGAGCAGCACTTTGAGTCAGGAGGAGAGACCCATGCTCACCGGAACCGTCAAGTGGTTCAGCGACGAGAAGGGCTTCGGCTTCATCACGCCCGATGAGGGCAGCCGGGACCTGTTCGTCCACCACTCGAGCATCCAGGCCGACGGCTATCGCTCGCTCGCGGAGGGCGCGAAGGTGTCCTACGAGGAGGAAGCCGGTCCGAAGGGCCCCAAGGCGATCAACGTCCAGAAGATCTGAGTGCCGCCCGCCTATGGCGGGGCACCGAGCCGCGGGACGCTGAGCCCGAAGTCGGCCTAGATGGCCGACTGGGTCACGATCTCCTCGCTGGCCACCGCCGGCGGGACGCTGGTGCTCGCGGTCGCCACGTTCAGCTCCGTCAGGTCCGCCAACCGCTCCGCGCGGCTGGCGGAGCTGTCGCTGATGGCGGGGCTGCGTCCGGTCCTGATCCCCTCTCGCGAGGAGGATCCGACCGAGCGGATTCGCTTCGGCGACCAGCAGCTGGTGATGTTCCCGGCCACGGCGGCGCGATCTACGTCGGCGACGAGGCGCTCTACCTGGCGCTCGGTCTGCGCAACGGGGGCTCCGGCCTGGCCGTCATCCCCGGCTGGCGCGTGCAGCTGCGCACAGGCGCTGCTGACCAGCGCCCCGAGCTCGACGACTCACCGCCAGCAGATCGACCTCTACATCCCCGCCGGTGACACCGGGTACTGGCTCGGAGCGCTTCGAGGCCCGAGCGCCCCCGCCTTCGACGCGATCAGCCGGGCAGCCGCGGCGGATGAGCTGGTGCAGGTGGACCTCCTGTACGGCGACCACGAGGGCGGCCAGCGCACGATCGTGCGCTTCGTGATGTCACCCTGGCCCGAGGGGGAGGCCGAGGGCAAGCGTGCCTACGCGCTCAGGTACTGGAACGTCGACCGGGAGGATCCCCGCTAGCGTCCGGCTCGTCGGAGGGCTCGACCGCGCTCGCGGCCGGATCGGACGGCTTGGCCGCGCCCGGAACGCCCTCGTCCTCCTGCTTGGAGTGCCAGTCGGCGCGGACGTGCTCGATCTCGTCTGCCAGCCGGTCGCTCTGGCCCGCGAGCTTGTCGGTTTCCTGGTCGAGGTCGTCAGCCAGGCGTTCGTGGTCTTCGTCGGGGGCCATCGTCTTGCAGTGTCTCACCATCCGCGGCAGTCCTCAAACCAGGCAGCCTCAAATCAGGCCGTCGGTCGGGGTGGCTAAGATCGACACTGGAAGGTCTTTTTAGCCGGTGACGCGCGCAGACAAGGAAGCCCCGAGATGACCAAGGCGGTCGAGGAACGCGAGCGCGTGATCATCCGGTTCGCCGGAGACTCCGGCGACGGCATGCAGCTCACCGGGAGCCGCTTCACCGATGCGACGGCGGTCGTCGGCAACGACCTCGCGACGCTCCCCAACTTCCCGGCCGAGATTCGCGCCCCGGCGGGGACGCTGGCCGGCGTGTCGGCGTTTCAGATCCACTTCGCATCGCGCGACATCCTCACCCCGGGTGACGCTCCCAACGTGCTAGTGGCGATGAATCCGGCCGCGCTCAAGGCCAACATCGAGGAGCTCGAGCGCGGAGCCACGATCATCGTCAACGAGGACGCGTTCACGAAGCGAAACTTCGAGAAGGCCGGCTATGGCGACAGCCCTCTGCAGGACGGGTCGCTCGAGGCCTACCGCGTGCACCGGATCCCGATGAGCACGCTGACGACTCGCGCCGTGGAGGGGATCGAGGGGGTCACGACCCGCGACGCCGGCCGCGCCAAGAACCTGTTCGCGCTCGGCGTCCTGTCATGGCTCTACGGCCGTCCCACTGACGTGACCAAGCGCTGGATCGAGAAGAAGTTCGCCCGCACACCCGCCGTTGCCCAGGCGAATCTGGCCGCCTTCAACGCCGGCTGGTCGTTCGGTGAGACGACTGAGCTGCTCGATGTCCAGTACCGCGTGGCGCCCGCCACGGACGTTGCGCCGGGCACCTATCGCAACGTCAACGGGACCACGGCCCTGTCGCTCGGCCTGATCGCCGCGAGCGTTCGCAGCGGCCTGCCTCTGGTCCTGGCGAGCTACCCGATCACCCCCGCGTCCGAGCTTCTGCACGAGCTCTCCCGCCACGCCGAGATCGGCGTCTCCACCATTCAAGCCGAGGACGAGATCGCGGCCGCCGGGATCGCGCTGGGTGCCGCGTTTGGCGGCCGGCTCGGCGTTACCGCCACGAGCGGCCCGGGGATGGACCTCAAGGCCGAGACGATCGGCCTGGCCGTGATGCTCGAGCTGCCGCTGATCGTGATCGACGTCCAGCGCGCCGGTCCGTCGACCGGGATGCCCACCAAGACCGAGCAGTCCGACCTGCTGATAGCGCTCCACGGCCGCCACGGTGAATCTCCGCTGCCGGTGATCGCCCCGACCACCGCCGGCGGATGCTTCGAGGCGGCGTTCGAAGCCGTGAGGATCGCGATCCGCTACCGCACCCCGGTGATCGTGCTGTCGGACACCTTCCTGGCCTCCTCGTCCGAGCCGTGGCGGATTCCCGACGCCGCCGCGCTCCCGGCCATCGATCCCGCGTTCGCCTCGGCGCCCGAGGACGGCGGGGAGTTTGAGCCCTACAGCCGGGATGAGCGGCTCGCGCGTCCGTGGGCGATCCCCGGGACTTCGGGGCTCCAGCACCGGATCGGCGGGCTCGAGAAGTCCCACGGCTCGGGCAACATCTCCTACGACGGCACCAATCACGCCCGGATGACGCGGCTGCGTGCGGAGAAGGTCGCGGGGATCGCGC
>JBPCQU010000206.1:0-3310 GCA_050997795.1 Solirubrobacteraceae bacterium
ATCGACGCCGTGCGAACGGTGATCGCAGAGCTCGCCGCCGGCGAACTGGACATTCGCGGCGCACTCTGCTTCCCGAACGTCGACGGGCTACCGCGACTCGGGCAGCTGACCATGCGCTCGGGAACGAGGTTGTCGCACAGAGCCCTCGCTGCGTTGGCGTCGGCCGCGATGATCTGTGGGGCGCTGGGTGCTGGGCCTGCGGTGCGGGGCGGTGTGACCTCCGCAGGGGCCCTCTCAGGCCCCTGCGTTGGCGATTTGGTGGCGGTGGAGCTTGGTGAGATTGTGAGTTGCCATCAGTAACCGCCACTCGGTGCGCACGGCGGTCCGGCCTCGTCGGTGAAATCGTCTGGCGCCCCGGTTGTGCTTGGTGTGACCGAACACTGGCTCGATCATCTGCTTTCGTCGCTTGTAGATCCGCTGACCGGGGTCGCTGGCCAGCACGTACCGCATCCACGTGTACCTGCCGCCCGTCCAGCCGGGCCGTGGCGTTGGGCGGTTGCCGGCGTCGGGCGGGATCAGCACCGGGATGTGCTGGTTCGCGGTGACTTCATCCATCTGTTCCTCGTTCCAGAAGCCGGCGTCGGCGACCGCGACGGCGGGCGTGTCGGTTATGCCCGCCTTCTCTAGCTCGACTTCGGCGGCGGTGACCATCGGCAATAGCTGTCTGAAGTCGGCGGTGTTGTTGGTGATCTCCGCGGCGATCACGATCTGGTCATCGCCGACGACTGTCTGCGCGTTATAGCCCTGCACCCAGCCGAACCCGGCGTTGGTCTTGATCTGCTTGGAGTCCGGGTCAGTCAGGTTCACTTTGCCCTCCGGCAGCGCCGGCGGCGTCCACGGGTCCGGTGGGCGGCTCAGCCGGCGACCGCGCTTGTCTCGCGCGGTCGCGCGGTAGTGCTCGTAGGCCTCGTTAGACCGACGATCGCGGTCGAACTCTTCCTGCAACCGCTGCTTGCCGATCGCCAGCCGCTGCGGGCGTGAGCGCGGGATTGGAGCCGCTTCGGACCATCGCTCCTGCTCGAGCTCCTGGCGGCCATCCCGCAGCCAGCCACGCCTGCCGGCTCGCGCGTTAGACCGAGCCGCAGGCGGCTCGCTACCGGCCCTCCCCGCCGGCTCGTCGTCAGGCCCATCCATCTCCGATGCCTCGACCTGCGGCTGGTCCGCGTCGCGCTCAGCGTGCTCGAAGAACGCCCGACGGCCTTCGCTGGTCTGAAGCTGCTCGGGCAGCTCATCACCGCGGGCGTCACCATGCTCCTCGTCCTCGGCCTCGTCGGTCGCTTTCGCCTCGGCCACGATCTCCTTCGCCAGCTGCTCGTACTCACGGTTGGCTTCCGGACTCGCGTTCGCCGCCAGCCGGGTGCCGTCAATCGCGATCACGCCCGCCTGCACCAGCCCGGCCTTTCCACACAGTTTGAGCGCCTCGCTGAACAGCTCCGCCAGCGCCGCCTCGTGACGCACGACGAACCTGGCGATCGTGGCATGATCAGGAACCACGTTCGCGGTGATCACGCGGTAGGCGACGTCCTGCCGGCAGTGACGCTCGATCCCGCGCGAGGACCGCTGCCCGGTCGCATAGGCAAACAACAGCAGTGTCACCATCATCGCCGGGTCATACGCCGCGCGACCGTGACCGTCATCCCGATACGCGCGACAGAACACCGACAAATCCATCCGCGCCACCGCATCAATCATGAACCACGCGAGATGGTCGGCCGGCAGCCAGTCACACAACGATGGCGGCAACAAAAACGGCTGATCACGGTCACAAGCAAGGAAGTTCTGGGCCATAGCCCAGATTATGTTAAACCCGCCGGACGGATTTGCGCGACACCCTCGTTCCGTTGCGAAAGCACAGTCGGGATCTCCGACGACTTCTGCTTCGACCCGTGGGCCGTTTGCTGGGTGTCGGCGACCCAGCAAACGTAGTCCGCCTCGCTGACTGCTGCTCGTCCTCGCGGAGGGGCAGTCTCCTCACCGCGAACCTCGAGACCGCTCAGTTTGCTCAGGACCGCGAGCCTGGTCGAGGCCTCGCGTGACCTCCGCATTGCCAAGCGATGCGGGTGCTCGGCCGCACGAACACGACCGCTCTTCCTTGTCGGGACAATTGATCCTTGTCTCGCTCGCGAGCGCCGCCCAGTTCAGTTCGGGTGGCGTTGCGCCGCTTGCTTGAGATGCGTTTCTGCTGAGGAGGTCCCGCAGCGTTGGGTCGGATACCTCCCGCAGAGTTACCGATCGAGGAGCTGCTTTGACGCGATCGACCGCGCCGGCGCAACGCGCTTCGTCGACAAAGCACGAAGCTCGCTGATGGACAGCTGATCACACCGGATATCAGGCTGTGGGCGGGCTGCGCATTGCCGAGCATTGCTGCATCAGCAGCACCTACGAGCTGTAGGTACGCGACTCGATCAGCTCGGCGATCTCGGAGTGCCCGTCGTGGCGGGCCCACCCCGCCGGCGTCCCTTACTTAGCCGTCGCCGTCAATCACCGAGGGTGGGCGCCGGCGTCGAGCCGGACCTCGACGGTCGTGGCGTCGCCGCTCGCGCCTGCTGGGTCCTGGAAACGTTAGACCGGAGAGCGTGGAGGTGGTCACGCGTCCCGCCGGAGGTGTTCGTGCGCGACCGCTCGCCGGGGAACGTGCGCGGTTGAAGTCGGTTTCCAAGCGCGCGAAGTACCAGTCCAAGCGTCAGCGAGCGATGGTTTTCCTGGCGTCCTCGACGGCTACGCCGGCGCCGCAGATCGCGGCGGTGGTTCGCTCGGATGAGTCGCACGCGCGCAAGGTGATTCGCGCGTTCAACGTCCGGGGGTTCGGGTCGTTGGACCCGGACTATCGGGGCGGGCGTCCGAGGAGGACCACGTCTGTTGAGCGCAACCGGATCGTGTGGTCGCGAGCGCACACACCGGCCGACGGCCCGCGGTCACGGTCCACGGCAGAGACGCCTCAAGAGGTCACCGTCTGCGCTAATGGACCCAGGTCACCAGTGCAGACGGGGGACCTGGATCCCTTGCCCTGATCGCATCGGCCGCGATAGCCTTGCGGGCGACCGGCGATTCACTTGTGGATCGCTTGGTTCTCTTTGTGGGAGCTGTTTGTGCAGCTTCAGGGGCAATGACACCGACGATGGCGTGGCGACGAATGACGGAGACGAGCTGATGACACAATTGATCCTGTCGCGATCCGCACGGCGCCGCGCGGCCGTCGCCGGGTTCGTGTTCACGTCGTTGCGCGGTCTCGGCACGGTGAACACCGGAACCGAGCTGTTCTCCGGTGGCCAGGCTCAGATCAACACCGCCGCGCTCGCCGGACCGCACC
>JBPCQU010000210.1:0-6621 GCA_050997795.1 Solirubrobacteraceae bacterium
ACGGCTGGTCGTGCCAGGGGATCGGCTCGGGCGCCACGCCGCCGAGGTTGCCGACGTCGCTGCCGCCGTAGTAGGCCGAGTCGGTGTTGATCGCCTCGCGCCAGCGCGTCGAGCGCGGCAGCCCGAGTCGGTAGGCGTCGCGCGGCACTGGAGACAGGTTGGCGACGAACACGACCACGCGCTCCCCGCCTCCCGACGCCCGCGCGAACGCGACCACGTTGTTGTCGGCGTCGTTGGGCTCGAGCCACCAGAATCCCGCGGGATCGGAGTCGCGCTCCCACAGCGTCGGCTCGTCGCGGTAGGTGCGGTTGAGATCGCGGATCAGCGACTGTATCCCGGCGTGCTCGGGGCGCTCGAGCAGGTGCCAGTCCAGAGAGCGCTCGTGGCTCCACTCGGACTGCTGGGCGAGCTCTGACCCCATGAACAGGAGCTTCTTGCCGGGATGGGCCCACATGTAGGCGTACAGCGCGCGCAGGTTGGCGAGCTTCTGCCAGTGGTCGGCGCCGGCCATCTTGGAGTACAGCGACCCCTTGCCGTGCACGACCTCGTCGTGGGAGAGCGGCAGCACGAAGTTCTCGCTGAACGCGTACATCAGGCTGAAGGTCAGCTCGTGGTGATGAAAGCGGCGGTAGATCGGGTCCTGCTGGAAGTAGCGCAGCGTGTCGTGCATCCAGCCCATGTTCCACTTGAAGCCGAATCCGAGCCCGCCCAAGTAGGTGGGCCGCGAGACGCCTGGCCAGGCGGTCGACTCCTCCGCCACCGACATGATCCCGGGCTCGCGACCGTAGATGACTTCGTTTAGCTCCTTGAGGAACTCGACCGCGTCGAGGTCCTCGCGGCCGCCGAACTGGTTGGGCACCCATTCGCCCGCGCGCCGCGAGTAGTCGAGGTACAGCATCGAGGCGACGGCGTCGACCCGGATTCCGTCGACGTGAAATTCCTTGAGCCAGAAGAGCGCGTTTGAGATCAGGAAGTTGCGGACCTCGTGGCGTCCGTAGTTGAACACCAGCGTCCCCCAGTCCGGGTGCGCGCCGCGGCGCGGGTCGGCGTGCTCGTACAGGGCGGTGCCGTCGAACTGTGCGAGCCCGAACTCGTCACGCGGGAAGTGGGCCGGTACCCAGTCGAGCAGCACGCCGATCCCCCGCTCGTGCATCCGGTCCACGAAAGCCCGGAGGTCGTCGGGCGAGCCGAAGCTGGGAGCCGGCGCGAAGTAGCCGGTCACCTGGTAGCCCCACGAGCCGCTGAACGGATGCGCCATCACCGGCAGCAGCTCGATGTGGGTAAAGCCCAGGTCGTTGGCGTAGGCTGACAGCTCGTCGGCCAGCTCGAGGTAGCTGAGCGAGCGGTGGCCGTCGCGCGCGTTCAGGCGCCAGGAGCCTAGGTGCACCTCGTAGATCGAGACCGGCCGCGTGACCGGAAGCTGGTCGCGGCGGCGCTCGAGGAAGCGGAGATCGTGCTTGCTCCACGCGTGGTGAGACTCGGCCACGACCGAGGCCGTCTGCGGTGGGACCTCGGTCTCCTGAGCGAACGGGTCGGCCTTCAGCGTCAGCCCGCCGTCGGCGGTCAGGAGCTCGTACTTGTATCGGGCCCCCGGGCCGACGTCGGGCAAAAACAGCTCCCAGATCCCGCCTGACCCGAGCGAGCGCATCGCGTGCAGCCGTCCGTCCCACGAGTTGAAGTCGCCGACCACGCTGACCGCGCGCGCGGCCGGCGCCCAGACCGCGAACGCGGTTCCACTGACGCCCTGGTGCTTGCGCACGTGCGCTCCGAGCTTGTCGTAGAGCTCCTCGTGGCGGCCCTCGCCGATCAGGTGCAGGTCGAGCTCGCCGAGCGTCGGCGTGAACCCGTACGGGTCCTCGAGCGTGAACTTCTCGCCCGGGCCGTATTCCACCTTCAGCTTGTAGCGCAGAGGCAGCTCGGCGCCCTCGAGGACGCCCTCGAAGATCCCGGCCGGATGGACCTGCTCCAGCGCCACCGCCTTGCCCTTGGACGGCTTGACCGACACCTTGGCCGCCGCGGGACGCAGCGCGCGCACGACGACGCCCTCCTTGGCCGGGTGGGCGCCGAGCAGCGAGTGCGGCTGCGCGTGCTCGCGACGCGCCAACGCGTCGAGCTCAGCGGTGGCGACGGTCACTCGGACTCCAGCCGGCGGGTGGAGGTGTCCGCGACCGTCACTCGGACTCCAGCCGGCGGGTGGAGGTGTCCGCGGCCGTCATTCGGACTCCAGTCGGCGGGTGGAGGTGTCCGCGGCCGTCATTCGGACTCCAGTAGCCGCGCGATGCCCGCGACCGGGATCGGCAGCCAGTCGGGTCGGTTGTCGAGCTCGTAGTTGAGCTCGTAGATCGCCTTCTCGAGCTCGAAGATCGTGAGCAGGTTGATCACCGCCGCCTCGCCGGCCGGGAGCAGCGCCGGGTCGATGGTCGAGAAGTAGTGCTCGAGGAACGTCCGCCGGGCCCGATCCTCGAAGTCCGGCGGTGCGGGCCTGGCGCGGATGATCTCCATCGCCGAAGTCGCGTAGGCGAACGAGCGCAGCATCGAGGCGACATCGCGCAGCGGAGAGCGCTTCTGGCGGCGCTCGAACAGGGGCCGCGCGGGCTCGCCCTCGAAGTCGATGATCACCCAGCCCCGCGGCGTGTGCAGCGTCTGGCCGAGGTGGAAGTCACCGTGGGTTCGAATCGCCCGGCCGCCGCCGCCGACCTGTGATCGCATTGCGATTCGCTCGCGGACGTCCTGGCCGCGTCCGGCGATGCTCGCGACGCGCTCGTCGTCGGGCAGGCGGATGAAGATCCGCTCGATGTCCTCGTCGATCGTCGCGGTCAGCAGCGCCAGGGATTCGGCGCTCGGCTCTTCGGAGCTGAAGGCCGGGTCACTGGAATCGGAGCCGAGCACGTTGTGAAGCTCGGCGGTGACCGTGCCGAGGGCCCCCAGCTCGGCCTCCAGACCCTCGAAGTCTGAGCCGATCTGATCGAGCGCCAGCTCCCAGCCGCCGATCGCATCGGGGAAGAAGCGCTGCGCGACCCCCAGCGTGGCCGAGAACGAGCGTCCCTCGTAGTCGTACCACCCGAGCAGCGGCGCGATGTTGGCGAACCCGTGCCGGGTCAAAAACTGCAGCAGCTCGAGCTCGGGGTTGATGCCCGGCTCGAGCTTGCGGAACACCTTCAGGACCGTCTGCTCACCGAACACGATCGACGAGTTGGACTGCTCGACGCCGACCGGGCGGGCCGACGCGTCACGGCTGAGCGCACCCGACCCCTCCACGCGGTGGAAGTGGAAGGCGCCCTCCTCGGCCTCGAGCTCGCCTCCGTCGTCGATCCGGCGCAGCAGGTCGCGCGCGCGCTCGGGGTCGGCGACCGAATCGACGGCTACCCACTCGCCGTTGGTGACGATCTCGGCGCGGCCGTTGGACTGGCTGGGGGCAAGGAGGGTGAGTGGGAGCTGGTAGAGCTCGTGGCTGCCGGTGGCAAACCGGGCTGCGACCAGCGCCAGCAACAGCGGCGGGCGCTCGACGAGCAGCGCGCACTCCTCGATCTCGATCGCGCTCACGTGACGCGACTTCGACGCGTACCAGCGCTGGCCCTCGATCCAGGCTCCGAGCGCTTCGAGATCGAGGCTACGGGTCAAGGCCTGCGCCGGGCTCTGTACGGGACCAGTCACCCGATCGCCTCCTCGCCTTCCTCCACGAGCTGAAACCAGTAGAAGCCACGCGGGGCGAGCGTCAGGAGGTAGAACAGATCGCCGATCCGCGGAAAGCGCGAGCGGCCGAACAGCTCGACCGGGGAGCGCCCGGCGTAGGGGCTCAGGTCGAGCTGCACCGCCTGGGCCGAACGGGCCAGGTTGTGCACGCACAGCACCAGGTCCTCCTCAAAGCGCCTGATGACGGCAAAGATCCGCTGGTTTGAGGTCTCGATCGGCTCATAGGTGCCAAAGCCGAATACCGGGTGCTCCTTGCGTAGAGCGATGAAGCGGTGCATCCAGCGCAGCAGCGAGGTCGGCGTGCGCAGTTGGGCCTCGACGTTGACCGCCTGGAACCCGTACACCGGATCCATCAGCGGCGGCGCGTAGAGCTGGGCGAAGTCCGCGCGCGAGAATCCGCCGTTGCGGTCCACTGTCCACTGCATCGGCGTGCGCACCCCGTCGCGGTCGCCGAGGAAGATGTTGTCTCCCATCGCGATCTCATCACCGTAGTAGAGAACCGGGGAGCCCGGCAGCGAGAACAGGATCGCCGTCATCAGCTCGATCTCGTCCCGGCCGTTGTCGAGCAGAGGAGCGAGACGCCTGCGGATGCCGAGATTGATCTTCATGCGCGGGTCCTTGGCGTACTCGGCGTACATGTAGTCGCGCTCGTCGTCGGTCACCATCTCCAGCGTCAGCTCGTCGTGGTTGCGCAGGAACAGGCCCCACTGGCAGCTGTCGGGGATCGTCGGTGTGCGCTCGAGGATCTCGTAGATCGGCGCCGCCTCCTCGCGGCGGACGGCCATGAACATGCGTGGCATGACCGGGAAGTGAAATGCCATCTGGCACTCGTCACCCGCGCCGAAGTACTGCACCACGTCGGACGGCCACTGGTTGGCCTCGGCCAGCAGCACGCGGTCGGGGTAGTTGGTTCTTATCTCGGTGCGGACCCGCTTCAGGTAAGCGTGCGTCTCGGGGAGGTTCTCGCAGTTGGTGCCCTCCCGCTCGAACAGGTACGGGACGGCGTCGAGGCGAAACCCGTCCAACCCGAGGTCGAGCCAGAAGCGCAGCACGCCGATCATCGCGTCGCCGACGTCGGGGTTGTCGTAGTTGAGATCGGGCTGGTGGGAGAAGAAGCGGTGCCAGTAGTACGCGCCGGCGACAGGGTCATAGGTCCAGTTCGAGACCTCGGTGTCGGTGAAGATGATCCGCGCGTCCTTGTAGCGCTCGTCGGTGTCAGACCACACGTACCAGTCGCGCTTGGGGGAGTCCGGGCTCGAGCGCGACTCCTGAAACCACGGGTGATCGCTCGAGGTGTGGTTCATGACCAGATCGGCGATCACCCGGATCCGGCGCGCGTGAGCGGCCTCGATCAGGTCCCGCGCGTCGTCGACAGTTCCGTAGTCGGGGTGGACCTGGGTGAAGTCAGAGATGTCATAGCCGCCGTCGCGCAACGGTGACTCGTAGAACGGCAGCAACCAAATGCAGTCGATCCCGAGCCACTGGAGGTAGTCGAGCTTCTCGGTCAGGCCGCGAAAGTCCCCCGAGCCGTCGCCGTTGGCGTCGAAGAAGCCGCGGATGTGTATCTCATAGAAGACGGCGCGCTTGAACCACAGCGGCTCGGCCTCGAACCACTGGCGCGCTTGGGCCTGCGCGTGCGCTGCGGATGCATTGGGGCCGGCGCCCGACTGCGGCTCGCGCGCCAGCAGGTGGGTCAGGGTCGGCGGGCCGACACTCATCAGCGCTCGACCCGCAGCACGTGGGCCTGGCGAACGCCGGGGGCGAGGCCGATGAAGTTGTGCCCGATCCGCCACTGGTAGCGCTCGCCCGAGAGCACGTCGAAGACCGTGAAACTGGGCGGCAGGCCGAGGCTCGCGGGGATCACGGCGAGCCCCTGCTGGGGCTGGTGGGGGTCGAGGTTGACCACGCAGATCACCGTGTCGCCGGCGGTCTGCTTGGCGTAGGCGATCAGAGCTTCGTTGGCGCTGTCGAGGAAGGTGACGTTCGGGAGCTCTTGCAGCGCCGGGCTCGCGCGCCGCAGCTCGTTGAGCTTGGCGATCATCGGCAGCAGCGGACCGTCGAGCGCGCGGCCTTTGCGCTCGTACTTCTCCGAGTGCCGGTACTCCTCAGACCCCTCGCGGACGGGCTCGTTCTCCGCGCTCTCGAAGCCCGAGTAGATCCCATAGCTGGGGCTGAGCGTCGCCGCCAGCACCAGCCGGGCTTCGAACGCTGGCCGGCCCCCGTGCTGGAGGTAGGCGTGCAGGATGTCAGGCGTGTTGGCGAAGAAGTTCGGCCGGAAGTACTCCTGCTCACCGGAATAGGCGAGCTCCGAGACGTAATCGGCCAGCTCCCCGCGCGCGTTCTTCCAGGTGAAGTAGGTGTAGGACTGGCTGAAGCCGAGCTTGCCGAGGTGGCGCATCACCGAGCGCTTGGTGAACGCCTCGGCGAGGAAGATCACCTCACGGTCGCGGGCGTGGACCTCGTCGATCAGCCACGTCCAGAAGGCAAACGGCTTGGTGTGAGGGTTGTCGACCCTGAACACCTTGACTCCGCATTGCACCCAATGGAGCAACACCGCCAGCAGCGCGTCCCACAGCGAACGCCACTCGGACGAGTCGAAGTTGACGTTGTAGATGTCCTGGTAGCGCTTGGGTGGATTCTCGGCGTACTTGAGCGTTCCGTCGGGCCGGCGGTGAAACCACTCCGGGTGCTCGGTCAGCCACGGGTGGTCGGCCGAGCATTGGATCGCGAAGTCAAGGGCGATGTCGATCCCGTGAGCGGCGGCGGCGCGGGTGAGCGCCTTCAGGTCTTCGACCGTGCCAAGCTCGGGGTGGATCGCGTCGTGGCCGCCTTGCGCAGCGCCGATCGCCCACGGAGACCCGGGGTCGCTCGGTCCCGCGCTCAGCGCGTTGTCGCGCCCCTTGCGGTTGGTCAGCCCGATCGGGTGGA
>JBPCQU010000119.1:0-5362 GCA_050997795.1 Solirubrobacteraceae bacterium
TGGTCGCGCTCGGACTCGCGCTCATCATCCAAGCCTTCGTCGTCAAGCCGTACGAGATCCCGAGCCCGTCGATGCTGCCGACGCTGCACATCAATCAGCGGGTGCTCGTCAACCGGATCGGAACTCATTTCTCGACCCCAACGATCGGGGACATCGTGGTCTTTCACCCGCCGGCGAGCGAGTCGTGCGCGGATCCGAACCAGGGCGAGAACCAGGCCGGTCAGCAATGGCCGAGCGCCTGCGACACGGCCCAGACCAAACCGTCCTCGCAGACCTACATCAAGCGCGTCGTCGGTCCCCCCGGGGACCGGCTCTCGATCAGCAAGGGCCACGTGTACCGAGACGGAGCGCGAGAGCAAGACTCCTTCACCGAGCCGTGTGTCGGCGCCGGCGAATGCAACTTCCCGGCGACGATCACGGTTCCGCACGGCGACTATTACATGATGGGCGACAACCGCCCGAACTCGCTCGATAGCCGCTTCTGGGGGCCGGTGCCGAAGGCGTGGATCATCGGCAAGGCGTTCCTCACCTACTGGCCCCCGGACCGGATCGGGTTCTTGTAGGGCTTCGGAGCGATCCAGTGCAGCGCAAGCGAAAATCGGGACTGAAATCGCTCGTCGAGCTGGTGCTGACGGTCGCGGTCGCGGTCGGCCTCGCGCTGCTGATCCAGGCGTTCGTCGTCAAGCCCTACCGGATTCCGAGCGGCTCGATGATTCCGACGCTGGCGATTGGGCAGCGCGTGCTGACCAACCGCTTGATCGGTCACCCGAGCGTCGGCGATGTGGTGGTATTCCACCCTCCACACGGCGCCGACCCGCTGACCCCAGTGTGCGGCTCACCCAGCCAGGGGGCCGGCCACCCCCAAGCTTGCGACGCGCCGACTCAGGCCGAGTCCAAGCAGACGTTCATCAAGCGCGTGGTCGGGGGGCCCGGCGACCGGATCTCGATCCGAAACGGTCACGTGATCCGCAACGGCAAGCGCGAGGCCGATCCGTACATCATCCCCTGCGGCGGCGACAGTTCCTGCAGTTTCCAGAAACCGATCACGATTCCGCCCGGCCACTACTTCATGATGGGTGACAACCGTGGCGAGTCAGACGACAGCCGTTTCTGGGGCCCAGTCCCCGATAGCTGGATCATCGGGGTCGCATTCTTCACCTACTGGCCCCCGGACCGGATCGGCACCCTCTAAGGGCGATCGGCGCCGCGGGCGGGCGCGGACCGCGCGCGCGGGCCGGCGGCTGCTCTGCTTCGACCGCGCGCTCTGGGTGCGGTTCGTCGCGGGCGCCGACGAGGCGGGGCGCGGCTCCCTCGCGGGGCCGCTGGTCGCCGCCGCGGTGCTGTTCGACACCGAGTGTCTCGGCCCGGCGCAGGCACGCGTGTTGGGGGCGCTCAACGACTCAAAGCAACATACGCCGGAGGGTCGCGCGGCGCTCTACCCAGTGATCCTGGGGCTCGCGACGCGGGTCGCGATCGTCTCCCGGTGCGCGCCGGGGATCGACGCGCGCGGACTCCACAAGACGAACCTGGCTGCGCTGCGCGACGCGTTGCAGGCGGTGGCCTGCGAGGGCTGCATCTGCCTCAGCGACGGCTTTGCGGTCAGCGGGCTTCACCATCACCGGCGCGCGGTGATCGGCGGCGACGGCAAGAGCGCGGCGATCGCGGCGGCGTCGGTGCTGGCCAAGGAAACCCGAGACCGGTACATGCGCCGCGCCGACGCGGCCCACCCGGGCTGGGAGTTCGCCCAGCACGTCGGCTACTCGACGCCGGAGCACCGCGAGGCGATCGAGCGCCTCGGGGTCTCGCCGCTGCACCGGCTCTCGTTCCAATCGACGGCATACCAACAGCTGGCGCTGGGCTGAAGAGGCCGTCGCCGGCGCCGCGGCCGGGGTGTGGCATCTAACTGCCGCCCAGGGGATTAGTCGACACACCCCGGGAGTGGCCGGTGTTGTGACCGCGCCAAGGGAGCCGGCCGGTGCGGATCGCGCGCAAGCCGAGTGCAAAGGTGCCCGAGCATGGGTAACAATGGCTTATGGCATCGAACAATCCTTCATACCAAGAGTCCAAGCAGGTCGCCGAAGAAAGCCGCGAGGCCGAGTACAAGCAGCCGAGCTTCGGCCGCGGAATGTATCTGGGTGACTTCCAGCTCGACCTCATCCACCCCCAGTCCACGGCCGACCCCGAGCGCGTCCGCGAGGGCGAGGAGTTTCTGGAACGTCTGCAGGCCTTCCTGACCGAGCGCGTCGACCCGCTCGAGATCGAGGCTAACGGCAGGCTCGGTGACGACGTCCTGCAGGGCCTCAAGGACCTCGGCGCCCTGGGCATGAAGATCCCCAAGGAGTACGGCGGTCTCGGCCTGACCCAGGTCTACTACAACCGCGCTTTGGCGCTGGCCGGCACCTGGCACGCCGCGATCTCGACCCTGCTGTCGGCCCACCAGTCGATCGGGCTGCCCGAGCCGCTCAAGACCTACGGCTCGGACGCGCAGAAGCGCCAATGGCTGCCCAAGGTCGCGAAGGACCATGTCTCGGCCTTCTTGCTGACCGAGCCCGACGTCGGCTCAGACCCGGCGCGAATGAGCGCCACCGCGCAGCCCACCGAGGATGGAACCGGCTATCGCATCAACGGAACCAAGCTGTGGGCGACCAACGGCGCGATCGCCGACGTCGTCGTCGTGATGGCCGTCGTGCCCAAGCGTGAGGGCGCCAAGGGCGGGATCACGGCCTTCATCTGTCCGATGGACACCGACGGGATCACCGTCCTGCACCGCAACGAGTTCATGGGCCTACGCGGCATCGAGAACTCCGTCACCGAGTTCAAGGACGTGTTCGTACCCAAGGAGAACGTGATCGCGGGTGAGGGCAGGGGCCTCAAGATCGCGCTCGGCACCCTCAACACTGGTCGCCTCTCGCTGCCGGCGATCTGCGTCGGAGCCACCAAATACTCGCTGCGGATCGTGCGTCAGTGGGCCAACGAGCGCAAGCAGTGGGGCCAGGAGCTCGGCAAGCACGATCCGGTGGCCCAGAAGATCGCGTTGATCGCCGGAACCGCATTCGGGCTCGAGGCTTTGGTCGATGTGTCCTCGCGGCTGGCCGATGACAAGCGCCGCGACTTCCGCATCGAGGCGGCGATCGCCAAGCTGTACGGCTCCGAGCGAGCCTGGGAGGCCGTCGACACGATGGTCCAGGTCCGAGGCGGCCGCGGCTACGAGACGGCGAAGTCACTGGCCGCGCGCGGCGAGAAGCCGGTTCCGGCCGAGCAGCTGTTGCGCGACATGCGCATCAACCGGATCTTCGAGGGCTCGACGGAGATCATGCACCTGATGATCGCCCGCGAAGCCGTCGATCAGCACCTTCAGATCGCCGGCGACATCCTGCTCGGCGATGGCGGCCTGCGCGAGAAGGTCAAGCTCGGCGCACAGGCTGGCGCCTTCTACGCCAAGTGGTTCCCCGCACTGACCGTTGGCAAGGGCCAGAGCCCGAAGTCCTTTCAGGAGTTCGGAGTCCTCGCTAGGCACTTGCGCTACGCCGAGCGCTCGTCGCGCAAGCTGGCTCGCTCGACGTTCTACGCCATGGGCCGCTACCAGGCCAAGCTCGAGCGCAAAGGGGCCCTGCTGGGCCGGATCGTCGACATCGGCGCCGAGCTCTACGCGATCGCCTGCGCCTGCACCTACGCCTCGACGCTGGGAGCGCAGGACCCGGACAACAAGGAGGCGATTTACGAGCTCGCGGACATCTTCTGCCAGCAGGCCAGACGCCGCGCCGACGGGCTCTTTCACGACCTGTGGGCAAACGACGACGACTCTCAGTACAAGCTCGCGCAGTCGGTGCTCTCCGGCCGCTACGCGTTCTTCGAGCACGACGTCGTCGATCCGGCTGGCAGCGGGCCGATGATCCCCCAGCACGAGCCGACGGCGGCCGAGCAGCTCGCTGCAGAGCCCGAGGCGCAGACGGTCACGTAACCACGCTCTAGAAAGCGCCCTCGAGGTGCTCCAGGCAAACCAGCCGGCCGGCGGAGTCGAACGTGACCCCGATCGCATCGAAGCGCACCACCTCGGCGCGGGGACGGTTACGGCGCGCGATCAGCCAGCTTCCGGCCATCTTGCGCACGCGGGCCTGCTTGCTGGGTCCCAGCGCCTCGAATGGGCCTCCACAGCTGCCGCCCGAGCGTCGGCTCTTGACCTCGCAAAAGGCGAGCGTGCGGCCATCGAAGGCGACGATGTCGAGCTCGCCCCAGCGGGTCCGGTAGTTGCGCTCGACGATCTGAAAGCCGCGGGCGATCATGTGGTCGGCGGCGAGTTCCTCGCCCGACGAGCCGAGCCGGTGGCGGGCGTCGCTGCTCACGGTGAGCGAAGCTAGAGCCGATCGCGTGACGCGTGGGTGACGCGCGGTGACGATTGTGTCCCAACTCGGCGGCAAATCGGCACAGAGTCAGCACGCCCTGACACCCACGCGTCACACGATGACGCGTACGTTGGGGCGATGCTCGCGCGCGTCAGGACGTTCGCCATCGACGGCGTCCAGCCGCGCCAGGTGTGGGTCGAGGTCGACATCCGCTCCGGGCTGCCGTCGTTCACGATCGTCGGCCTCGGTGACACCTCGGTCCGCGAGTCGCGAGACCGGATCCACGCTGCGATCCTCAACTCGGGCTTCGAGTTCCCGGCCACCAGGATCACCGCCAACCTGGCCCCGGCGTCGCTGCGCAAGGCGGGCCCCGGCTTCGACGCCGCGCTTGCGCTCGCGGTGCTGGCGGCCAGCGGCCAGGTGCCGACGCAGGCGCTGCGGTCATACGCGGTGTTCGGCGAGCTGTCGCTCGGCGGCGAGCTGCGGGATTCGCCCGGCGCACTCGCGGTCGCCGAGGGCGCGCGTGAGGCCGGTTGCCAGCGGCTGATCGTCCCCCGTCCGCGGGCGCGCGAGGCGGCGCTCGTCGACGATCTCGGGATCGTGGCGGTGGCTGACCTGCGCGCCGCCGCAGCGGTGGTCAAAGGCGCCGACCCGCCGCCGCTTCCGGAGCCCCCGGCGCGCTCGCGGCGGCCGGTGGCGCTTCCCGACCTGGCCGACGTGCGCGGCCACGCGGCGCCGCTGCTCGCGCTCCAGATCGCCGCCGCCGGTGGCCACAACCTGCTGATGGAGGGCGCGCCTGGAACGGGCAAGACGATGCTGGCGCGACGGCTGCCGTCGATCCTCCCGGAGCTCAGCCGGACGGAGGCGATCGAGGTGACGCGGATCCACAGCGTCGCCGGGATCCAGGCCGACCGGCTGATCACCGCGCGACCGTTCCGCGCGCCCCACCACACGATCTCCCCCGCTGGGCTGGCGGGCGGGGGCTCGCCGCCGCGGGCCGGAGAGGCGACGCTCGCGCA
>JBPCQU010000122.1:0-5434 GCA_050997795.1 Solirubrobacteraceae bacterium
TGCTCATGTTCCAGATCTTCGTGAACGTTGGGATGACGATCGGGATCATGCCGATCACGGGCGTTCCCTTACCACTGATGAGCTATGGCGGCTCGTCGGTGATCGTCACGTTCATCGCCATCGGGCTACTGCAGTCGATCTACATCCAGGCACGGATCGCGGCGACTGGCAAGGCTCGGGGCTCATTTCTATAGAAGCCGCCGCGACAAGCTCGCCGAGCGGCTCCAAACACCAAAAGGACTGAATGACAATTGAAGAAGCAAGTACTGGTCAGCGTCGACCGTGGGGAAACCCGTGTGGCGCTGCTGGAGGCGACCGGGACGGTCGCCCCGCGCAAGCCGGCCTCGAGCCCCTCACGCCGCAGGCGTAAGGCCCCCGCGACCCGTGGCGCGGAATACCACGTGGCCGAGCTCTATCTGGAGCGACGCGGCAACCGCTCGATCGTCGGCAACATCTACAAAGGCCGGGTCGACAACGTCCTGGCCGGCCTGGAGGCCGCGTTCGTCGACATCGGCCTCGAGAAGAACGGCTTTCTGCACGTCGACGAGATCGTTCTGCCGGGCGTCGACGCGCCGCGCCGCGGCCGCGGAGGAGCCCGCGAGGGCAGGCAGATCTCCGACATGCTCAAGCCCGGCCAGGAGATCGTGGTCCAGGTGGTCAAGGATCCACTCAAGACCAAAGGGGCGCGGCTCTCGATGGACCTCACGATCGCCGGGCGCTACATGGTCTACGCGCCCTACGGCGAAGGGGTCGGGGTCTCGCGGCGGCTCGACGAAAAGGAGCGAGAGCGGTTGCGCAAGGAGGCCGCCAAGCTCGACCTGAAGGGGTCTGGGGCGATCATCCGCACCGCGGCCCAAGGCGCCAAGCGCGCCGACCTCGAGCGCGAGCTCGTGTACCTGTTCAAGCTCGGCGAGGTGCTGGAGAAGCGGGTGGCGGAAACCCAGGCGCCGGCGCTCGTGTTCCAGGAGGCTGACCTGTCGGTGCGGGTCGTCCGCGACATCTTCTCGGCGGAGTTCGAGCGGGCGGTCGTGGACGATCCCAAGCAGCACCACCGGCTGCTGTCGTTCTTCTCCCGCACCGCGCCCGAGCTCGTCGAGCACGTCGAGTTGTGGGAGGAGCCGACGCCGCTGTTTGAGTCCTTCGGAGTCGAGCAGGTGCTCGCCTCCACGCTCTCACGGCGCGTGGACCTGCCCAGCGGCGGCTATCTGATGATCGACTACGCCGAGGCGCTGACGGTGATCGACGTCAACTCGGGGTCGTTCATCGGCCGCGGCAAGGGAGCGCGCCTCGAGGACACGATCACCAAGACCAACCTCGAGGCTGCCGACGAGGTGGTGCGCCAGCTGCGGCTGCGCGACATCGGCGGGATCATCGTGATCGACTTCATCGACATGGCCCGCGCGCGCAACCGCGACGCGGTGCTGAAGACGCTCCGCAAGGCTCTCGACGAGGACCGAACGAAGACGTTCGTGGTCGAGATCTCGCCGCTGGGATTGGTCGAGATGACGCGCCAGAACGTGACCGACGGCGTCCGGGAGATCATGACCCGTCCGTGCCCGACGTGCCACGGTGAGGGCGTGATCAAGTCCGAGGAGACGATCGCGATCGAGTTCGAGCGCCGGATGCGTGACCTGGCCAAGGAGATCAAGGCCGAGGCGATCCTGCTCCAGATCAACCCACGGGTGAGCGCCGAGTTCACCGGCAACGACGCCCGCGTCCTGCACTCGATCGAGGAGGAGACCGGGAAGTGGTTTCACTTCGAAGGCTCAGAGGGCCTGCCGCTCGACCACTTCGTCGTCCTGCTCGAGGGCGATCGCGAGCAGGTGCTGGAGCGCGCGCTCCCGTTCCGCGAGGGCGAGGAGGTGCACGTCGAGATCGTCGAGCCCCACATGTACAGCCCGGGTGACGCGGTGGCCAAGGTCGACGGCTACATCATCCAGATCAAGGGCGGTACCAAGTACGTCGGCGAGAAGCGGGTGGTGCGGATCGACGAGGTAGGTCGCACGTCGGCCGTCGCCTCGCTCCTCGACGCCGTCGGGCCGGCCGGGTCAGACGTCGAGACCTCGACCGATGACGCCGATGACGTAGAATCGAGGCCTCGGCGCCGCGGCCGCAGAGGCGGACGGCGCCGTTCGAGCGCCAAGGCCGGGTCGGCCTCGTCCCCTCCGGAGTAGTCATGTACGCGATCATCAAGACAGGTGGAAAGCAGTACCGAGTGCAACAGGGTCAGTCGCTGCTGGTCGAGCGGCTGCCCGACGCCGACGGAGAAACCGTCACGCTTGCTCCGCTGCTGTTCGTGGACGGCTCCGACGTCGTCGACGGCGACCGGCTCGCGGACGTCACCGTCCAGGCGCGGGTGCTCGCACACGAGCGCGGCCCCAAGCTGCGGATCGTCAAGTTCAAGCCCAAGCGCGGTTACAAGCGGCGCACCGGCCATCGCCAGGATCTGACGCGGATCGAGATCACGTCCTTGAAGCTGGCCAAGGCAAAGGCGAAGGCGAAGGCGCCGGCAAAGGCCCGCGCAGGAGCGGCGGCCAAGCCCAAGGCGGCTACGAAGGCGGAGGCGACAGATGGCGCATAAGAAAGGGCTCGGCTCGAGCCGCAACGGCCGCGATTCGAACGCCAAGCGCCTCGGCGTCAAGGTGTTCGCCGGTCAGACCGTGACCGGGGGAGAGATAATCGTCCGCCAGCGCGGAACCCGTTTCCGGCCCGGTGACGGCGCCGGGATCGGTCGCGACGACACGATCTTCGCCCGCTCGGCGGGGACCGTGCAGTTCACTCGCGGTCGCCGCGGGCGGGTGATCTCGATCGTGGCGGACGGGGCGGTCGTGCCGGACGAGGCCGCCGCCGCGGCCTCGTCCCCAGACTCCTGACACGCTGCGACGCTCAGGCTACGGAGTGATCGGCAGCAGCGCGGTGCACTGCGGGCAGCGGGTGGCCTTGATCGGGATGAACGTCGTGCACTCCGGGCACTCCTTGGTGTCGGGGTCCTGCTTGGCTCGGCGCTCCATGAACGCGTTGTAGGGCCTGACGACGAAGAAGAAGATCGCCACGGCGGTGGTGATGAACGTGATCAGGGCGTTGACGAAGTCCCCGTAGAGGAAGTGACTCGAGTTCAGCGTGAACGAGAGGCCCTCGAAGTTCGGGTTACCGAAGATGAGCGCGATGATCGGCGTGATCAGGTCGGCGATGAACGCCTTCACCAGGGCGGCGAATACGACGCCCATTACGAATGCGACGGCCAGCTCGACGAGGTTTCCCCGCATCAGAAACTTCTTGAAGTCAGCGATCAAGCTCACCACCGCCACCTCCCGTTAAATGGGTTAACGCGAAGAGCCTAACCTTCCCTCTTTACGCATGCAGGATCGAGCGCGAATCCACGTTCAGGCGGGCGGCGGCGGTGACGGTTGCCTGAGCTTCCGCCGCGAGGCGCACGTCCCCAAGGGGGGCCCCGACGGCGGCGACGGTGGCCGCGGGGGCGAGGTGGTGCTGGTCTGCGACGACTCGCTACGCGATCTGGAGTCCTACCGGCGGCGCTCGCATTTCAAGGCGCGCCGCGGCGGCCACGGCGAGGGCTCGCTGCGCCACGGCGCCGACGGGGGCACGCTCGAGCTCCGCGTACCGCCGGGCACCGAGGCCGTGCTCGAGGGCGACGGAACCCGCCACGACCTCGTGCGCGCCGGCCAGCGGGCGGTCGTGGCGCGCGGAGGACCAGGGGGGCGCGGCAACAAGCGCTTCGCCGGGCCGACCCACCAGACGCCGCGCTTTGCCGAGCGGGGCCTGGCCGGCGAGGAAACGTGGATCTCGCTGCAGCTGAAGCTGCTGGCCGATGTCGGACTGGTCGGGCTGCCCAACGCCGGCAAGTCCTCACTGCTTGCGCGCATGACGCGGGCCCATCCGAAGGTCGCTTCCTATCCGTTCACGACCCTGCAGCCGGTGCTCGGGACGCTCCAGGGCGAGTCGCGACAGCTCGTGATCGCCGATATCCCCGGGCTGATCGAAGGCGCCAGCGCGGGGACCGGGCTCGGGCACGAGTTCCTCGCCCACGTCGAGCGAACCAGGTTGCTGGTTCACGTGCTCGACTCTGAGCCGCTCGACGGGTCTGATCCGGTCACCAACCACGCGACGGTCGAGCGCGAGCTCGAGCTCCACGATCTTCGACTCGCCGCCCTCCCGCGCGTCCTGGCGCTGTCGAAGGCCGACCTGGTGCCGGAGTCGGCGAGCGCCGGTGCGCGGGAGCGGTGGCTCGCTCGCCTGGGGCCGCGCGTGCCCGTGATCGTGACCTCGTCGGTCACCGGGGTGGGGCTGCGCGAGCTGGCGGCCGAGCTGCTGCGCCTCGTGCCCCCCGCCGGGGAGGCCCAGACGCCGGCTGCACCTGATTTGGACCAGGGCGCCGAGCTCGCCGAGCACCGCGTGTTTCGCCCGGCCGCGACGCGGGCGTACAGCGTGCTGCGCACCGGCGAGCACAGCTTCACCGTCAACGGCACCGGGATCGAGCGGCTGCTCGCGCGCTATGACCTCGACAACGAAGAGGCGCTCGCCCACCTCGAGCGGCGTCTGCGGGGGATCGGGGTGCTGCGCGCGCTGGAGACGGAGGGCTTCGAAGTCGGGGACGAGGTCGAGATCGCCGGCGTGGCGTTCGATCTCGACCCAGATCAGTAGGGAACGTGTAGGATCGCGGTCGGTCGGCCGGCACTCGTTGCAGAAAGAGGAGACTTGATGCGTCGCGGAATTGCAGTGCTGCTCGTGCTCTCGAGCGTCGTCGTTCTGGCGTCGAGCGCGAGCGCAAAGGTGCTCAGGGTCGGCTCCTACCACGGAATCCGCGGTCAGTTTGGCTCGATTCAGGCCGCCGTCAACGCGGCGCGGCCGGGCGACTGGATCCTGGTGGGCCCCGGCGACTACAAGACGGGTTCGAGCCGCCACCCACGCGGTCGGGCCGACCGGCCCGCCGGCATCCTGATGACCACCCGCGACGTGTACCTGCGCGGAATGAACCGCAACACGGTCGTCGTCGACGGCACCAAGCCCGGCACGCCTGCGTGCAGCAGCAGGGCGGGGGCGCAGAACTTCGGCCCCGCGGGCCATGGCGGCCGGGCGGGCCTCAACGGCGTCCTGGTCTGGAAGGCCGCCGACGTGTGGGTGCAGAACCTGACCGCGTGCAACTTCCTCGGCGGCCCCGGGGGCGGAAACGGCAACGAGATCTGGTGGGACGGTGGCGACGGCAGCGGCAAGGTCGGCGGCCACGGATACCTCGGCTCCTACCTGACCGCGACCAGCACTTTCTTCAAGGGCGAGAAGACAGCGGCGACCTACGGGATCTTCTCGAGCAACTGGAGCGGCGGCACGTGGGATCAGACCTACGCCTCGAACTTCAACGACTCGGGCTACTACATCGGCGCCTGCCAGCAGGTCTGCAACCAGACCGTCAACCACG
>JBPCQU010000204.1:0-8731 GCA_050997795.1 Solirubrobacteraceae bacterium
TCCTCGGTCAAAGATTTCTTCTGTCGCTCGGCACTTCCATCCTAGTCGCAATCAGAGTATCTTAGATGGAGGTTGCCGTGAGTACAGCGTCAAGCAATGTCCCGCGTGTTGCGCTCAGTCGCCAAGAGGCGGCGTTGTCGCTCGGGATGTCGCTGGACTCGTTCGAGCGGCACGTTCAGCCCGAGCTGCGGCTGATTCGGCGGGGCAAGCTCCGCCTCGTCCCCGTCGCCGAGTTGGAGCGGTGGGCGAACGAGAGCGCCGAGTCCGTGTTCAGACGTCCGCGCCGGGCCTAGCATCAGCGGTCCTCATGGCCATCGGGATCCGAGTCCGTCACTCTCGCTACTGCTCATCGCACGAGGGTGGACGCTGCTCCTGCACGCCGACCTACCAGGCCCAGGCGTACGACACCCGGACCGGCCGTCAGGTGTGGCGAACCTTCCCGACGCTGAGCGCCGCCAGGCTGTGGCGGCAGGATGCCCAAGTCGCGCTGCGGCGGGGGACGATGCTGCCGCCGACGGCGAAGACGATCGCCGAGGCGGCCGAGGTTCTGATCAAAGGCGCGCACGACGGAACGATCCTCGACCGCGGCGGGAAGCCGTACAAGCCGTCGACCGCGCGCGGCTACGAGCAGTTACTGCGCGCGTACGTCGTCCCGGCGCTCGGAACCTGGAAGCTGACGCAGATCCAGCGGCGCGATGTCCAGGACTTCGTCGACGGCCTGCGGAGCCAGGGCCTCTCCCCTTCGAGCATCGCGAACATCCTCGATCCGCTGCGCGTCATCTTCCGCCGGGCGATCCGCCGAGACGAGGTCTCGCTTGATCCGACCGAGAACCTCGACCTCCCCGCAATCCGAGGCCGGCGCGATCGGATCGAGCCGCCCGAGCGCGCGCACGAATACCTCGCCGCCCTCCCCGACTCCGAGCGAGCGTTCTGGGCCGTCGCTCTGTTCTGCGGGCTCAGACGCGGCGAGCTCCGCGGCCTCCAGTGGACCAACGTCGACTTCGACAACGGCGTGATCCGCGTCGAGCGCTCCTGGGACCCGGTCAAGGGCCCGGTCGACGTCAAGACCGGCGCTGGCCGCCGCGCCGTCCCAATGGCCTTCGTCGTGCGCCGCGAACTCATGGCTCACAAGCAAAAGACGAACCGCGACGGTCCGGATCTCGTCTTCGGGCGCACAGCGACCGAGGCTTTCTTTGCCTCCACCATCCGCGCCCGCGCCAACAAAGCATGGGAGGCAGCCGGCCTCGAGCCGATCACCCCGCACGAGGCGAGACACTGCGCGATCTCCTACTTCATCGCCGCGGGACTCGACTGGAAGCAGATCTCCACCTGGGCCGGACACGGCGATGTGCGCCAGACCTGGAACCGTTACGGCCACCTCGTCCCCGGTGGCGAGGAACAAGCCCGAGAGCGTCTGGACGCATACCTAAACCCTCCTAAGCCGATACCGACTGTGGCGCACACTGTGGCGCACGGCCCCCAGAACGACGAAACCCCCGAAAACACGGGGGTTTTGAAGTACCGCTACCGGGATTCGAACCCGGGTTTCCGCCGTGAGAGGGCGGCGTCCTAGTCCCCTAGACGATAGCGGCGGGGGATCGCAGCAGCGCTTGCGGCCAGCCGCCCTATGTGGCTAACGGCCACGCCGAATCCGGCCGGACAAACGCGGGACCAAGGTTAGCGCCCGACCGCAGTTGCGGAACTATGGGAGGGGCCCAGACGCATGAACCAGGACGAATGCCCGGGCGGAAATGAGACCACGGCGGTTCGAGGACACTATGCTGCGATCCTCGTGCCGCCCGAGTCGCGCCGCATCGCCCCCCGTCCGCGCCACGAAGTGTCGCCTGGCCTGCTTGTGGTGCTGCGGTTGCTCTTTCGCTATTCGTACTGGCGCGATGCTTGGATCCTGCGCGGAATTGGAGAGTGGCACGGCCCCGTCCTGCGCCCCGCCGAGCGGCCGGCGGCAGCCAAGGCCGGGCCGGTGCCGTCCAGAGCTCCCCGGATACACAGGCACAAGCGCTCGCGCCCGATCCGCGTGCGGGCGCCGTCAGCGGTGCTCCCGCTCGGCCGCACGCCGCTCATGGCCCTCGCGCTCCCGGGCATCGTGGCCGCCGGAGCGCTCGGCTTCATGATGGCTCCAGGGCACGGTGCGCGTCAGTCACTTCCCACGCTCACCGAGCACGTCTCCAGCGGAGTGCTCCGGGTTTCGGTTCCGTCCGGCTGGCGACGGCAAGTCTCCCCTGCGTCCACCGCGCAACTGGGCCTCTCAGACGAGCTTGCCCTGGCGCCCGCAGCGTCCCGGGGCGCAATGCTCGTAATGGGAAGGACGGTGACGACCGACCCGCAACTGTTACCCCAGAGCTTGCTCGCCTCGTTGCCGGCCACGCCCAGGTCGCAGACGATCACGGTGGGAAGGATCAGCTTTTACCGCTATCTGAATCTGCTTGCGCGTGGCGAGAGCACGTCAGAGTCGGTGTACGCGGTGCCCACCACGGTCGGGACTGTCCTCGGCGTGTGCCGGACTGGAAAGGCGCAACCCGGCTTCACGAGCACCTGCGAACGGTCGCTCGCGACTCTCAGGCTGACCTCGGGAACTGTGCTGCCGTTGGGGCCGAGCCCACGCTACGCCTCCGCGCTGGACGCTGTGATCAGTAGGCTCAACGCCGCCCGCCGTGGCCTGGATGCGCAACTGCGGGACGCGCGGACGCCTCGCGCCCAAGCTCGAGCGGCCAGCGCGCTAGCTGCGGCGCATGCCGAGGCTGCTTCGGCGCTTCTACGTCTCGCCGCTGGACCGGCGAGTGCCGCCAGCGCGGCGACAGCCGGTGCGCTGAAGGTGTCCGAACGTGCATACGGGGCGCTGGCACTCGCCGCCGCCCAGGACGACGCTCGAGCTTACCGCGCCGCGAGTTCGTCGCTCCAGCGTGCCACGAAGGCGCTGGATGCAGCCTTGGCCCGATTGAGCGCCCTAGGCTATCGCTTCAGCTGAAAGACCGCCGGGCCCGCCTCCGCCCGCGGCTCAGCCTCCGCCTTCGGGTTCGCCTCCGCCCGCGGCTCAGCCTCCGCCGCTGGCTGTTCCAGTACCCCCCGGCGAGCTCCCCCCGCCGCCGCTGACCTTGCCGGTGCCACCGGCCGAACTCGATCCGCTGCCGCTGCCCGCGGGCGAGCCGCTACCCGGTGAGCTCGGGGGCGCGGACGGTGTGGCGCTCGGCGCCGGCGCGCTGGGCGCCGCGGTCGGGCTCGGCGTGGGTGGGCTCGGCGAGGGCACGCTGGGCGAGAGCGCCCTGGCGCCAGAGGCGGTCGGGCGGGTAGCCAAGAGGGTCGACGTCACGGGGCTCGGGGCCGCCGGGTGCGAGGCTTGCCTCGGAGGCACGGTGCGTCGTCTCGGTGCGGGCCTCAGGGCCGGGATCTGCTGGATGGGCGTCACGCCAATCACATTTACCGGGGCCTGTCCTCGGGCCGCCACGGGCGCGAGGCGAGGAGGGCTGGCGGACTGGCTCTTTGTTGCCGTCCCCGCTGTGAACGCGACCCCAAACGCGACCACCATCAGCCCCGCCGCCAGCAGCAAGCGCCGTAGTGCAACGCCACCCGCGGCCCTCTTTGCGGGCGCCTGACCTTCGCGGCGGAAAGCCCGGTCACCGAATATCGAACCTACTTCCACTTGCGCCCCCCGTCGCTCTGCGCGTTGTCTTGCGCTTCATAATACGCTTTAATGGGGTTTGAGGAGGCTTTGTGAGCCTGAGGCTTTTATTAAGGGGCATCGACGTGAGGTTGATCAGACGCGGGCGATTGTGGCCGGTTCTAGGCTTCGGGCCCCCGCGCATGCCCGGTCGCTGGTTCGTCCTGGTAGTGATGGTGGTGCTAGCGAACGCCGGCGGCTGGGGGCTGCTGGCGACGCCCTCGCGGGCGCTGGGGATAGGGCCGAGCGTCACGGTCAAGCTCGCTCCGGCGTCGATCGTCGCCGACGGCAGCTCCACCAGCATGGCTACGGCGACCGTCACCGGCCTGCTGGGGCAGCCGGCCGCTGGTGAGACGGTGGCCTTCTCCTCGAGCGACACACACGAAACGGTCGGGGCCGTCACCGACCACGGCGACGGCACCTACACCGCAACCATCACGAGCTCTCTCACACCCGGCCTCGCGACGATCACCGCCAACGACACCTCAGTCACGCCGAATCTCTCGGGATCGGCGACCCTGACCCAAACGGCGGGGCCGGCCAAGACCGTGACCGTGACGCTCTCCCCGGGCTCGATCCTCGCCGACGGCAACTCGACCAGCACCGCAAACGCGACAATCACCGACGCGCAAGGCCATCCCCTCAGCGGTCAGACCGTGGGCTTCTCCTCGAGCGACACACACGAAACGGTCGGGGCCGTCACCGACCACGGCGACGGCACCTACACCGCAACCATCACGAGCTCTCTCACACCCGGCCCCGCGACGATCACCGCCACCGACACCTCAGTCACACCGAATCTCTCGGGATCGGCGACCCTGACCCAAACGGCGGGGCCGGCCAAGACCGTGACCGTGACGCTCTTCCCGGGCTCGATCGTCGCCGACGGGAACTCCACCAGCACCGCCGCTGCGGTGGTCACCGATGCCCAAGGCCATCCGCTGAGCGGTCAGACCGTGGGCTTCTCCTCGAGCGACGCGGGCGAACACATCGGCGCCACAGTGTACGCCGGCAACGGCACCTACACCGCGACGATCACGAGCTCCAGAACGGCCGGATTCGCGACGATCACCGCGACTGACACCTCCGTCTCCCCGCCCGTCTTCGGCCAAGCCCGGTTGGCTCAGGCGGCCAACACGAGCACGACCACGGTGATGGCGCTGCCGGGTGCTCCGGTCACCAATCAGGGCGTGACGTTGATCGCCACGGTTACGGCCAGCTCCAGTGCCGCGACCCCGTCGGGGGTCGTCACGTTCAAGGCCGGCAGCGCACCGATCAGCGGTTGCGCACTCGTGCCCGTGGCAACCATCAGCCAGAGCGCGACCGTCACTTGCCAGACGTCGCTCTCGGCCGCGGCGTCCCCCGTGCAGCTCACGGCCGTGTTCACGTCCAATCGCGGATCGATCGTCGCAGACTCCACGAGCGCGACCGATCATCTCGTCGTCAGTCGTGACGCGACTTCGACCGCTTTCGACGTGTCGAACCCGACGGTAAAGGCGGGCTCCGGCGCGACGTACACGGCCACCGTCACGCCGAGCCACGCCGGTCCCGTGCAGCCGTCGGGGGCGGTCGAGTTCCTTGACCGGGGCGTACCGATCACTTCGTGCGTCAATCAGCCCGTGGTCAGCGGCACTGCCTTCGCGGCCGCGACGTGCCACGTCACATACAAGAAGCCCGGCGAGCACCTGATCACGGGGCGCTATGGCGGGGACACCGCCTTCAACGGCTCGGCGTCATCGCCGCCTCAGCCGGTAACGGTTCGCAAGTTCTCGGCCGGAGTGCGCGGCACGATCACGTCGACGATGCACTGGACCTTCTACTACACGCCCTCCTATACGAGGGTCCTCGCGCTGATCGTGCAGCACGCGTCCGCGGGCATGACCGTGCTCGTGAATTGTCGCGGCCGCGGTTGTCCATTCGCCAAGCGCGCCACCGCCGTCACCAAGCGTTGCGGCACAGGGGCAGCGGGTCGCTGTTCATCGCGCGCATCTAAGACGGTCAACCTCGTCCGCCGCTTCCGTGAGCACCGGCTGCACCCAGGCTCACAGCTCAATGTCGAGCTGAGCCGGCCCGGCTTGATCGGCAAGAGCTTCTTGTTCAGGTTCCGCGCCGGCCACCCACCGCGGATTCAGATCCGTTGCCTCGCGCCCGGGGGGACACGCCCGGGGGTGGGTTGCTGATCAGGGCGGGACGTGCCCGGAGGGAGTTGCTGATCACGGCGAGCGAGCGCTCCCGGGCCCATCGCTTGCTAACTTGGCAGTTCCCGCGGCTGTGGTGAAACTGGTATACACGCACGGTTCAGGTCCGTGTGGGCGAGAGCCCGTGGAGGTTCGAATCCTCTCAGCCGCATAGGGAGCGAGCTCACAGCCACCCCCGCTCCTCGGCCAGCCGCACGGCCTCCGCGCGGTTGCGCGCGTCGAGCTTCTGCATCACCGAGGACAGGTGGTTGCGAACGGTTCCGTGCGACAGATAGAGGGCGGTGGCCAGCTCGGCGACCGTGGCGTGCTCGCGGGAGGCGGCGAGCACCTCGTGCTCGCGCGGCGTCAGCGGACACTCGCCCTGCGAGAGTGCCGCCGCGGCGAGGCCCGGATCGACCACTCGCTCGCCGTCCACGGCGCGCCTGATCGTAGCGGCGAGCTCGCCCGCGGGCGCGTCCTTGAGCAGGAAGCCGGCGGCGCCTCCCTCCATCGCCCGGCGCAGGTAGCCCGGGCGGCCAAACGTGGTCAGGATCAGGACCCGGCACTCGGGCACGGAGGCGCGAAGCTGCTCGGCCGCCTCCAAGCCGGTCGCGCCGGGCATCTCGATATCGAGCAACGCGATGTCGGGCGCGGCGGCGCGGGCGGCCTGCACGACCTCGTCCCCGCGCGCGACCTGGGCCACCACCTCGATGTCGGGCTCGAGCGCGAGCAAGCTCGCGAGCGCGCCCCTGACCATTCCCTGATCCTCGGCGATCAGGACTCGGATCATCGCCGCACGGTCGAGACCGGGACCGTAACCGTGAGCCTGAAGCCGCCCGCGGGCAGCACGCCAGCCTCGACCTGTCCGCGCATGGCCCGCGCCCGCTCGCCCAGACCGGCGAGTCCCGTGCCCGCCTGCCCGCTGGCGCCGTTGGCGGCACCGCCCGCGCCGTTGGTCGCGGCCGCCCGAGAGCCGTCATCGACAACCTCGACCGCCGCGTCCTGGAGGTTCGCTCTGACGCGCATCGTGCAGCGGCCGGCGCCGCTGTGGCGGATCACGTTCGTCGCACCCTCCCGAACCGCCCACGCCAGCACCGCCTCCACGTCGGGGTCGAGTGCCACCTTCGCTCGCTCAACGTCGGCTTCGATCCCGGCCGCCGACAGCGCCATCCGCGCGCCGGCAAGCTCGCCGTCGAGCGTCGGCTGGTGATAGCCGCTGACCGCCAGTCGCACGTCACCGAGCGCCTGGCGCGCGACCTGCTCGACCTCCCCCACCTCGGTGGCCGCCTGCTCGGGACGATCCGGGAGCAGCCGACCGGCCAGCTCGGCCTTCAGCGCGATCACCGACAGCGTGTGACCCAGCAGGTCGTGCAGATCACGCGCGAAGCGCTCGCGTTCCTGGGCGACCGCGAGACGGGCCAGCTCGGCCCGAGCCTCGGTCAGCTCCTCGTTGCGAACCCGGAGGTCGCGCATCAGGACCATCAGCATGCCGATGCCGAGAGCGGTCACGGCGTAGTTCAGCACCAGGCCGGCCGAGCCTCCGGCGAGGGCAGAGCAGGCGGCGGCTAGGCCGGCACACAGGATGACCCCCGTCCAGCCCACCCTCGTGGATGAGAACAGCGCGGCGACCGCCGAGCAGTAGATGAACAGAAACGCCCAGTCGGGACGGTTGCCCAGCGTGAGCGCGATCGCCATCGCGATCAGGACGGCGAACAGCCCGATCGAGAGCGGATGCCAGGCGTGCCGCCTCCACGTCAGCACCAGCCACACGTAGGCCACAACGAACGCCGCCGCCGCGGCGATCGTCAGCACGTGCCCTACGGTCGGTCCTTCGCTCTCGATCGCGTCGAACAGCGGAAAGAGGATGAACGCGAGCCAGATCAGGGCGGGAAGCGCGCGGCTGCGGCCGTGCGGCCTCCCGCTGATCCACTGGGCGCCGGCCGGGCGCAGCCTCTCCCAGCTCGAACTCATGCCACCTCGCCCTGCGGCTGGCGCAGGAACCGGACCATCAAGTACACGCCGATCACGGTCCAGATCGCCAGCGTCTCGAGATTCGAACCGCTGATCGCGGCTCCGTGGTGGCGCGGATCGAACACGTACTGCAGTCCGCTGGCCAGCGCCTTGATCGGGAACACGTTGGCGATCTCCTTGAGCACCTTGGGCAGCGAGTCAGCCGGGAACCAGATGTTGGAGATGAACGTCAGCGGCAGCACGGCCAGGTTGACGACCACCGGTCCGGACTCGGCGCTGGGGAGGAAGCGGGTGATCCCAATCCCGAGCGTCGTGAAGGCAGCGGTGCCGAGCAGCAGCGTGAGGATCAGCCCGGGCAGCGCGCCGGCGCGGAAATGCAGGCCCCAGATCGCGATGCCCAGCCCGAGAACGACGACGGTCATCGCGATCATGATCAGAAACGTGGAGCCGATCCGCGCGGCGACGTAGGCCCAGCGGGGCAGCGGCGTGCCCTGCATCCGCTTCAGCACCCCGTCGTCGCGCAGGATTGCCGTGCTGATCGACAGGTTGATGAAGGTCGTCGCGATCACGCCGTAGGCGAGGATGCCGGGGACGAAGAAGTCGTCGTAGGGAATTCCCCCGCGAGTCGAGAGATGCTGGCCCTTGTCGAGGCTCGCGAAGATGACCAGGAACATGATCGGGAACGCGAACGTGAAGATGCCGCGACCCCGGTTGCGCCAGTAGGCGCGCTGCTCGTAGCGAATCTGCGCTCCGACTAGGCCCAGATCGCGGCCCAGCGTCGATTGCGGAACGGTGCTCACTGGTCACCCTCCTTGAGGTCGGAATCCTGCTCGTCTGCGCCCGTCAACTCCAGGTAGATGTCCTCCAGCGTCGGCTGCGAGACCGAGAAGTGCCCGAGCTCGACGCC
>JBPCQU010000223.1:0-3069 GCA_050997795.1 Solirubrobacteraceae bacterium
TTTGCCCCGACCACCTTGGCGGTGCTTCCCTGGCCCGTTCCGGGGGCCGGCGGCGGGGCGTCGTCGACCTTCGACCACAGGCTCTTGAACACCGATCGGCCGAGCCGAGCGGCGATCAGTCCGGCGATCAGCGCAAACGGCTTGTAGAGGAGCTTCATCACCGGTGCAGCCTACCGCTCGGCGCGCTTTCGCCACGTGGCCAGCGGCTGACGCGCGCACATCCTCCAGACGGCGATGGTGGACGACCGGCGCGCGTGGGTAAATGAGCGGCTATAAGTTGCCGATCTGAAGGAGCACAGCATGCTCGAGGAGGATCACAGTCGAGAAGACGGCACGGCGGAGGAGCTGCTGCGGCGTGCGCTGCTCGATGATTCCTCGGCGGTCGCCGTCTCGCTGCGCGTCGGTGGACTGCCGCTGAGCGAGGCCGTGACGGTCATCTTCCACGGCCGGCGCGACCTCGGCACGCTCCAGACCTACGTCACGTGCGGTAGCCGGGCGGCGGGCGCGACCGTGACCGCGGGCGAGCTGCTGCGCGTGCCTTGCGACCTCGACCTCGCCGACGCCGAGGATCGCGAGGAGGCTGAGCGACTGTACGTCGAGCAGGCGACTGCGCTGCGCGACGCGCTCGTGGGCGCCGACACCGTGCTCGACGTGTGGCGCGAGCCGCTGGGTGAGCTCGCCGGGAGTGGCGTCGCGGTCGACCACTCGATCGAGCTTTCGGTGCGCCTGCCCGCGGCTCGGCTGCTGCCGACCGCGCTGGTCGCGACCGAGTCTCAGCTCGTCGTGACCCCGGTCTGCGGCGCGCGAACGCTCGCCGAGGGCCGGCCGCCGATGGGGATCGCGTGCGCCCAGCAGGACCTGACGCGCGTGTATCCGCTCGCCGATGACCCGGAGCGCTGCGTGGAGGACTTCCTCGAGCTGGCCGCCGAGCATGCGCTCGCGCTGGCCGAGCGCCTCGAGCACCAGGAGGCCTCGGTGCAGAGGTTCCTGGAGCTAAGCGACGAGTAGCGTGGCGGCCGATGCGCCGCCTCTACGTCGTCTCGCTGATCGCCCTCGGCTTGGTCGTGTTCCTGCTCGCGAGCGCGCTGCTGGCTCGCGCGCTGAGCGTCGGGGGCGCAGAGGACGCGGCGATCACAGCGCTGGTCAGAGCCGAGGCCCGCGGAAATCGGCGCGCCGTTGTGTCCGACATCTCCGGCTGTGTTGGCAAAGCCGCGTGTCAGGCTCGGGCGACGGCAGTCACCGCGGCCCTGAAGCGCGCAGGCAACGTCTCGATCATCCAGATCCAGGAGTCGGCCGGGTTCTCGCTTGGCGCCACGCTCGGAACGGCACGGGTCGCCTGGCTGGTGGGAGGCTCGCTCCCGCGCGTCCAGTGCGTCCGTGTACGCCGTTCCGGGAACGTGCTCCAGGGGTTCCGGATCGAGCTGCTCGCGGTCAGCGTCCGGATCCGCAGCGACGCCGGTTGCCCGAGCCGCTTCTAGACGGAGTCCGGACCGGCCGGCGGGCGGGCTCGCGGACGGTCCGCCGTTGCCGGCGGGGGAGCCGCTCGCTGAGCCGAGTGTGCTCGCGCAACCGGATCCGCGACTGCACCGCATCCGGAAGTGGGATCCCTCCACGTGGCGGCGCGGGTGGCGCCGGGGGCACCTTCGGGCCGCCTCCCCAACCATCGTCGCCCTCCCCCTCTGAACGGCGTGCTGGCACGACCGGATTGTCGCGCAGCGCCGGGATCAGCAGGATCGCGACGCACCCCAGCCCCAGGAGGTGAACTCCGGCGATCCACAGCATCAGCTGGACGTCGCCCGACATGCGTCAAGGTTAGCGCACGGTTAGCGGGTCGCGCCAGCGTTTTTTCGGCTCCCCCGCTACCATCAACCGTCGCCGATGGCCCGCACCGAATCAACATCACTCGAGGTCGCTTCCCGCGATCCCTCGGGCTCGCGCAGCGCCCGCCGCTTGCGCCGCGAAGGCGATGTGCCGGGTGTCGTCTACGGCGGCGGCGAGGAGCCGGTCGCGTTCAGGGTGCAAGCGCGGGAGCTGCGGCTCGCGCTCGCCCACGCCGGCGCCGTGCTCGATCTCGCGATCGAAGGAGCATCGGCGACGCCGGTCGTCGTCAAGGAGCTCGAGCGTCACCCGGTGAGCGGCGAGACGCTGCACGTCGACCTCCTGCGCGTGCGGCTGGATGTCAAGATCCAGTCGACGGTGTTCCTCGAGCTGACCGGTTCCGAGGACTCGCCGGGGGTCAAGGAGGGCGGGGTGCTCGAGCACGTCACGCGCGAGCTGACGATCGAGGCTCTCCCGACCGACATCCCAGACTCGATCGAGCACGACGTCTCGGCGATGGTGATCGGCGACACGTTGACGCTCGATGCGCTGCGTCCGCCCGCCAACGTCGAGTTGCTCGACGACCCCGAGACGGTGATCGCCACCCTCACCCCGCCGAAGCTCCAGCTCGAGGAGCAAGAGGAGATCGAGGAGGAGACCGAGGTCGTCGGCGAGAGCGAGGGCGAGGATGCCGAGGCCAAGTCCGACGGCGACGGCGGCGAAGCGGACTCCGACGCCGAGTAGGCGTCGGCCATGCGACTCACCGGGCGCGGTGCTCACGCTCGCGGCCCGCTCGGCACCGTTCGCACGCTCGCGCTCATAATCCACGGGCCGCGCGTGAGTCATCCGGCTGCAGATTGGTTGCTGGTCGGGCTCGGCAACCCCGGCTCGGAGTACGAGCGCACCCGTCACAACGTCGGCTTCGAGACGGCGCGCACGCTGATTGAGCGCTGGCGACTGCCGAAGCCCAAGTCCCGCTACCGCGGCCTGCTGAGCGAGGGCCGCCCCGGGCCGGGCGCTCCGCGGGTCGCCGTGCTGCTGCCGCAGACGTTCATGAACGAGGCGGGCCGGTCGGTCGGGCCGGCGCGCGGCGCGCTCAAGGTGCCGCTGGACCGCGTGCTCGTGCTGCACGACGAGATCGACCTCCCGTTCGGGGACATACGGGTGCGCTTGGGCGGCGGGCTCGCCGGACACAACGGGCTCAAGTCGATCAAGCAAGGGCTGGGATCGGCCGACTTCGGCCGTGTCAGG
>JBPCQU010000252.1:0-8809 GCA_050997795.1 Solirubrobacteraceae bacterium
CTCCCCTATCCCCCTGCGACCACCCCGACGAACCGACAGCCACGCAATACCGGCGCCCGTGTGCGTTGTGCACGGCACCAAGATGAATCCCCCCGCCCTGACACGAGTTTTGGCACGGCACAGGCCTCGGCCGGCGCGGCGACGGCGCGAAGGTCGCTGAGGATGCAGGTCACGCGCGTTCTGCAGCCGCACGAGCCTGACCGTGGGGGCGCCGCTCGGGCAGACCTGGGTTAGGGGAAGGCGAAGCCGTCCGCCTCGAGGCCGAACTCCTCGCCCGCGTCGTAGAGGGCGTCGAACAGGTGCTGCCCCGAGGAACGCTCACAGTGCAGTAGGTAGGACCTCGTGCCGTCGACGTCGTCGCGCACGACGTCGGTAGCGACCTGGGCCACCGTGCTGCGGAAGGCGGCGTGGTCGGGGGTGAGGCGGTCGGACAGGTCGATGGCGCACACCTTGGCCAGCGTCTGCGCCGCGGCGGCACCGGTGAGCCGCATCAGCGCCCGACCGTGCGTGTAATCGAGCACGCTGACCAACGCGTCGTCGGCGACGTCTACGCCGGCCGCCACCTCTGCCGCCGAGCCGAGGGGACCGAACAGCAGCCACTCCCCGGGCCCGGAGCCGACGACCAACGTGCCGGCCGGATCGCGCCGCGCGGAGCCGAACGGCACCCCGAGCCGGCCCGCGACCTGCCCGTCCTGCGCCGCCCGCACCAGCACCTTCGCCAGCGGCGTGCGGTCGGCGAGCCGGAGCGCGGCCGAGGAGCGCGCGGCGGAGAGCTCCCAGCCGTCGCGGATCTCGGCCGGGCGCGTGACCCGCAGCGGGCTGCGGGCGATCGGGGCGTTCTCAGACACGCAGCCGCCCACCCTCCGGGTCGACGTGGGCGAGTTGCGGCTGCACCGCGGCCTGGATCCGCCGCCCGTCGGGCAGTAGCACGGTGAGCATGGAACCCGGCTCGGCGACTGACACGTCGACGATGCCGAGGCAGATCGAACGACCGAGCGTTGGCGAGCGCCGGCTGCTGGTGATCCGGCCGAGGATCGTATTCTCGCGCACGATCTGGCTCGCCTCGGGCGGCACGACCGAGCCGTCGACCGGTTGCAGCGAGACCAGCCGCCGCGCCTCGCCGAGCTCCTGCTGCCACACCAGCTCCGGGCGACCGACGAAGTCGTCCTTGTCCAGCTTGACCAGCGAGCCGAGGCCGGCCTCGTAGGCCTTCGTCAGCCCGTCGGTGTCCTGCGCGACGATGAGATGGCCCTTCTCCAGCCGCAGGATCCGCTGCGCCTCGACACCGAATGCGGCCGCCGCGAGGTCGGCGCCGCGCTCGAGCAAGGCGTTCCAGACATGTAGCCCGTAGGACGCCGGCACGTGCAGCTCGTAGCTCAGCTCGCCGGTGAAGCCGATGCGCCACATCAGGCACTCGTCCACGCCGGCGATCCGGCCGGTGCGCACCCGCATGTACGGGAACGCCTCGGGCGAGAGATCGACGCCCTCGGTGACCCGCGCGAGCAGCTCGCGCGAGCGCGGACCGGCCACGTTGATGCTCGCGTAGTAGGTGGTCAGCGGGTTGATGTGCACCTGCCAGTCCGGGTGCTCGGTCTGCAGCCAGCCCTCAAGGTGCTCCCACACCGCGGCCGCGCCCGAGGACGTCGTGGACATCAGGTAGCGCTGCGCGTCCAGGCGCCCGGTGACTCCGTCGTCCATCACGACGCCGTCTTCGGCACACATCACGCCGTAGCGCACCGAGCCGACCTCGAGTTTGGACCACCTGTTCACGTACACCAGGTTGAGCAACTTCGACACGTCCGGGCCGCGCAGGTCGAGCTTGCCCAGCGGGGTGACGTCGATGATGCCTACGCCTTCTCGCACGTTGCGCGCCTCGGCCTGCGGGTCGCCGTAATGGTCCGGGCGGATCCACGCCCCGGCCACCAGCGGCACGGCGCCGTACGCCTCGTGCCAGGACTGCATGGGCGAGTGGCGGACCGGCTCGTGGATGCGGCCGGCGAGCGCACCCAGGCTGATCGGGGCGTAGGGCGGGCGCCAGACCGTGGTACCGAGCTCGTCGATGCGCTTGCCGGTGGCCTCGGCCAGGACGGCCACCGTGTTGACGGTCTCCAGCTTGCCCTGCGACGGGCCCATGGTCGCCGTGGTGTAGCGCTTGACCAGCTCGCTGGAGTCATAGCCTTCGGCTGCGGCGGCGAGGATGTCCTTGGACGAGACGTCCTCGGAGTAGTCGATGATGCCGTGGGTCGAGGCGCGGAACAGGGCCGGGTGCATGCGCACCGCGAGCGGTCCGGGCACCTCGGCCTGGCCGAAGCCGGCCCTGGCTGCCGCCGCTGCGCCGACCGCCCGGCCGTGGGCCAGCAACTCGTCGGTGCTGCCGTCGCCGACCAGTCCTCCGGTGGCGAGTACGCCGGGGGGCAGGTCGTCGCTCGGGCGGAAGCGGGCCGCCGACGCGTCGTACCAGGGACGGTCACCGGCCATGTTGAGCAGGGAGGTGGCCGCCGTCCAGCCGATCGAGGTGACGACGAGGTCGCAGTCGATCCGGCGGCCATCGGCGAGCTCGGCCGCCTTGACGCCGGTGCCGCCGACCGCGCGGCGCAGGTCCTCTCCGCGGCGGGCGTCGAGGACAGCGGCGATCTCCACTCCGGCCCGCTGCAGGTCGGCAACTGCGGCGTCGCCCTCGGGGTTGGCGGACAGCACGACGGCGCGGGTGCCGGGACGCACCGCGTACAGGTTGATCAGGCGCCGCACCGCGGTGCCGAGCATGACCCCGGGCAGGTCGTTGCCGGCGAAGACGTAGGGGCGTTCGATCAGCCCCGGGGCGACGACGAGCACCTTGGCCCGGGCCTTGATCAACCGCTCCTCGACGTGCGGCAGCCCGCGCTGCAGTATCGAGATCCAGTTGTCGTCATATCGCCCGGCGACCACCGAGTTGCGCAGCATCTCGATGGTGGGGGCGGCGTCGACGGCGGCGCGAAGGGCGAGCAGTTGGGCCAGTTCGGCGGCCCCGCCCCAGCGCAGCGAACCGCCCAGGTCGTACTCCTCCTCGACCAGCAGTACCTGGGCACCGGTCTCGGCGGCGGACAGCGCGGCGCCGAGACCGGCCGGGCCGCTGCCGGCCACGACGACGTCGGGGTGGGCGTAGCGCTGGTCGTAGTAACCCGGCTTGCTGGTGCCCGAGACCCGCCCGCCCGGGGCGAAGGTGCCCAGCACCCGCTCGTAGGTCGGCCACAGCCGCTGCGGCTTGATGAAGGTCTTGTAGTAGAAGCCGGCGGTGAGAAAGCGCCCCACGAGCCGGTTGGCCGAGCCCACGTCGTGCGCCAGCGAGGGCCAGACGTTCTGCGGCCGGACGTCCATGCCTTCGCTCACCTGGCGGCCCGCGGCCCGCACGTTCGGCTCGTCGCCGACCTGCACCGTGCACCCCGGATCGAGTGCGCTGGCGGTGAGGATGCCGCGCGGGCGGTGGTACTTGAAGGAGCGGCCGAGCAGGTGCACGCCGCTGGCGAGCAGCGCCGAGGCCAGCGTGTCCCCGGCGAGCCCGGCATACGGCCTGCCGTCGAAGCTGAACCGCACCGTGCGGCCGGGGTCGACCCGGCCTTTGCCGGGGACGCGGTGGGTGCTCATCGCCCCAGCTCGGCGTCCGAGGGGCGGGGCTCGCCGGCCTTGTAGGTGGCGAGGAACCTGTCGCTCACCGTGTCGCGCACCGCGTTGAAGAAGCGCGCGCAGCCGTGCACGTGGCGCCAGCGCTCGGCGTGCGGTCCGCGGGCGTTGCTGCGCACGAAAAGGAAGTCCTTCCAATCCTCGTCGGTGAGCGCCGAGGGGTCGGCGGGTCGTGCAATGTGCGCCTGCCCGGCATAGGCAAACTCGAGCTCGGGGCGGTCCTGGTCGCAGTAGGGGCAACGGATCAGCAGCATCGGTGCGAGTCCCTCAATGCGCGGTGCGTGGCGCGCAGTCAGTGCGCGGGCTTGATTGCGCGCAGTCAGTGCGCGGTCTTGATTGCGCGCAGTCAGTGCGCGACGGCAGCGGCGGCGGCCTCGTCGATCAGACGGCCGGTGGTGAAGCGCTCGAGCGTGAAGGGGGCGTTGATCGGGTGCGGCTCGCCGGTCGCGACGGTGTGGGCGAAGACGTGCGCCGAGCCCGGCGTCGCCTTGAACCCGCCGGTGCCCCAGCCGCAGTTGACGAAGAGGCCCTCGACCGGCGTCTTGCCGATGATCGGCGAGCGGTCGGGGGTCACGTCGACCGTGCCGCCCCATTTGCGCAGCATCCGCATGCGAGTGAAGATCGGGAACACCTCGCAGATCGCCGCGACGGTGTGCTCGATCAGCGGCAGGCCGCCGCGCTGGGAGTAGCTCACGTACTGGTCGGTGCCCGAGCCGATGACGAGCTCGCCCTTGTCGGACTGGCTGATATAGGCGTGCACGGTGTTCGACATCACCACGCAGGGGAAGACCGGCTTGACCGGCTCGGAGACCAGCGCCTGCAGCGGGTAGCTCTCGAGCGGCAGCCGCACCCCGGCGCTCGCCATCACCACCGAGGTGTTGCCGGCGGCCGACACCGCCACCTTCCTGGCGCGGATGAAGCCGCGCGCGGTCTCGACCCCCTCCACCCGGCCGGCGGCGTCGCGGCGGATGGCAGTCACTGGGCAGTTCTGGATGATGTCGACGCCGCGGGCCGCTGCCGCCCGGGCGTAGCCCCATGCTACCGCGTCGTGCCGCGCCGTGCCCGCGCGGCGCTGGAGCGCTGCGCCCAGCACGGGGTACCGCGCGTCCGGCGCGATGTTGAGCGGCGGGCAGAACGCCTTGGCCTCGGCGGGCGTGAGCCAGGCGTTGTCGACCCCGTTCAGGCGGTTGGAGTGGATGTGGCGCTGGAAGCTCTGCACATCGTGCACGGTGTGGGCGAGCATCATCACGCCGCGCCGGCTGAACATGACGTTGTAGTTCAGCTCCTGGCTGAGGCCGGTCCAGAGATCGACGGCGTGGTCGTAGAGCCGCGCGCTCTCGTCGTAGAGATAGTTCGAGGGGATGATCGTGGTGTTGCGCCCGGTATTGCCGCCGCCGAGCCAGCCCTTCTCGATGACCGCGACGGATGTGACGCCGTGCTCCTTGGCGAGGTAGTAGGCGGCGCCGAGCCCGTGCCCGCCCGCGCCGACGATCACCACGTCGTAGGCGGCCTTGGGCTCGGCATCGGGCCACTGCGCGTCCCAGTGCTTCTGGCCGCTGAGCGCGTTGCGCACCAGCGATGCCAACGAGAAGTGCGTCAAGAACGTGCCTCCGCAGGATGTCCGCCTGCCTTCCCAGATTCTCGGCCGTTGCGACTGTACGGATGCGTCGTTCGCGCGTTATGTTTGCGACGGCGCGAAGCTTCCGAGGTGGCAATGGACGCGGCCCACGACCCGCAGACCCGGGCACGGCTCTCCGTCGGGTTCATCCTGGCCCACCGCTTCACGCTGTCGGCCTTCGCCAACTTCGTCGATGTGCTGCGTCTCGCGGCCGACGAGGGCGACCGCAGCCGTCCGATCCTGTGCAGCTGGCGGGTGCTCTCGGCCGACATGGACCGGGTCGCCTCGAGCTGCGGCGTCAGCGTGCAGCCCGACGAGCGCCTCGGCGATCCGCGCCGGTTCGACTATGTCGTCGTCGTCGGCGGGCTGATCGATGCCAGCGCGACGCTCGCCCCGGCCTACATGCGTTATCTGGGCCGCGCCGCAGAGGCCGGAGTGCCGCTGGTGGGCGTCTGCACTGGAGCCTTCATCCTCTGTCGCGCGCAGCTGATGAAAGGGTATCGCTGCTGCGTGAGCTGGTTCCACCACGACGACTTTCTCGAGCAGTTCAACGGAATGCAGCCGGTGGCCGATCAGATCTTCGTCGTGGACCGCGACCGGCTGACCTGCTCGGGGGGCGTGAGCTCGGCGCATCTGGCGGCCTACCTGGTCGACCGCCATGTCGGACGGGCCCAGGCGGGCAAGAGCCTGCGCATCATGATCATCGAGAACGCGATGAGCGCCGAAAACCCCCAGCCCGGCCTTCCGCTGGAGCTGACCACGCCGGATGCGCTGGTGAAAAGGGCGCTGCTTCTGATGCAGCAATCAATGGAAGCGCCGCTGTCGGTGGGCAGGCTCGCCCTGCGGCTCGGCATCGGGCGCCGCAAGCTGGAGCGGCATTTCCGCGATGCCCTGAACCTGACCCCGGCCCAGGCCGACAAGGTCGTTCGCATCGAACACGCCAAGCTCCTGCTGACGAGTTCGGGCCGCTCGATCACGCAAATCGCCAACGACGCCGGCTTTTGCGATGTCTCGCACTTCATCAGGGTATTCCGGCAGCGCGAGGGTGGAACGCCCGAGGCCTATCGCAAGCGAGTGCGCGCCATGCCCGAGCCAAGCCACGCTTGAATTGCCGATCGGCAACTGCCGTCTCGCCAAGGACTTGCGTGCTTCGCCACAATCGTCCAGGCGGCGATTTGCGCATGTCGTGAGCTTCGAGACGGCCGCTTAGATGAACGGCCGAACGGCACCTTCTCCACCACGCAGCAGTCGGCCGAGCTTGCCGAGAGCTTCGGTCAAGCGCTGCTCGCTCGGCTCGGCGTTGAGGCAGACGCGAACCCCGAGCGGATCGTGGTCCGCCGTGGCTGCGAACACCGTTCCAGGGGACACCGAGACCGCGTGCTGAAGGGCCTGTGCGACGAAGTCCTGGGTTCGCCAGTGCGGCGCGACCGAAGTCCACAGATGCATCCCCTCGGGGTCCGCGCGGGAGGCCGGAAGGCCGGCTTCCGCCGCGAGCGACTGCCGCCGGTTCGCCGTCTCCATCTGGCGCTGCGCAAAATCGGCCGCATCGCCGCTCGCGATGAGCTGGGCGGCCAGCTCGGCAATGATCGGCGAGACCATCATCGTGGTGGCACGCGAGGTCGAGGCGAGCCCGCTCAGCAGATGCGGCGGGGCCGCCAGGTAGCCGATCCGAAGCGCCGGCGACAGGGGCTTGGAGAGGCTCGTCAGATAGATGACCGCTTCGCGCGTAAGCTCGCGATAGGAGGGAGTTTGCGCGCTGGAGAACGCCCGTAGGCATCGTCCTCAACGATGACGAGCCCGTGCGCCCGCGCCACCTTGAGCAGCGCCCGCCGTCGCTCCTCGCTGGTGGTGATCGCGAGCGGGTTGTGCAGCGTCGGCATCGTGTAGAGCAGCCGCGGCCGGTCTCGATCTACATGTTCATCCGAGGCTTCCGGGAGTTGGAAACAAGCTACGTTGCGGCACAGGTCGTGCTGCTGCTGATCCTGCTGTCCGTGCTGGTCTTCATGGCCCTCAAGCGGATGAGGATCGAGCGGTGACGCAGCACTCCGCCAACCGGGCGCCGCGGAACTCGGACGCCCGCGGCGCGGCCGCCGCCCGCTCGGATCGCGCGCGATCGCGGGATCGGCGGGAATACCTGGTCGTCGCGCTGAAGACGCCGGCGGAGATATTCCACTATCCGCCGGTCTGGTGGCCGAGCGAGCTGCAGTTCGGCAACTTCCTGGTGCTGTTCCGCGACGGCGACGTGCGGGCGATCTGGAACAGCCTCGTCATCGCCTCGGTCAGCACCTTCATCGCGATGCTCCTCGGCACCGCCTGCGCCTATTCCATCGTGCGCTTCCGCACCGGCGGTGATAACCTTGCGCTATGGATCTTGTCGCAGCGCATGCTGCCGCCGATCGTGATCGTCTTCCCGGTCTTCCTGATCTACGCCCGGCTCGGGCTGACCGACACCTATCTCGGTCTCATCATCCTCTATACCGCCTTCGCGCTGCCCTACGTGATCTGGATGATGCGCGGCTACGTCGAAGACGTTCCCGTCGCGTTGGAGGTGATGGAAACCGTCTCCGCCGTCGCCGACGTGGTGCGGTCGGCGCGCGCGCTCGCGGGCGGGGCCGACTACTGGCTGGGCCCCGCGGCGATCGCGATGGACGAAAACCCCTACGGACCCTCGACCCCCAATCCCGAGAACGGCCGAGTCACCATGGCGCGGATGGACCCCCGGCAGCGCGGCCTCTTCGGCGCCGCCTGGGCGCTCGGCTACCTCGCCGAGGCGACCCGCGCCGGCGTCGACGCCCTGATCATGTCCGCCCCCGTCGGCGAGCTCGGCGTGGTCTACGCGAGGGCGGACTACCCCCAGCCCTATTTTGACGACCTGGCCGCGCCGGCCGTCTACCCGATCTTCCACGTGCTCCGTGGCATCACCGGAGCGGCCGGATCGCCGCTGCTCGAGGTCACGACGAGCGAGCCGGGCCGCGTGCTCGGGCTCGCCTGTCGCCGGGCCGGCGCCACGCCGCTCTGGCTCGCCAACCTTACCGGCGAGCCGCAGCGCGTCATGCTGCCTGAGGCGTTCGCGACCGAGCATCGGGCGTGGACGCTGGACGAGACCAGCTTCGAGCCGGCGACCACTGATCCGGACTTCGCGGAAAAGACCGAGCGGCGCCAGGGCAGGGAGCTCACGCTGGCCGCCTATGCGGTCGCCTGTCTGGTCTTGGGGCAATGACGATGGCAACCGACGCCAGCGCGCACCTGATCGGAAGGCCGGGTTCGCGGGACGCGCTCGCCACGCCGGCGCTCGTCCTCGACCTCGATGCCTTCGAGCGCAACCTGGTTCGAATGGCCGAGCTCATGGCGAGCGCGGGCTGCCGGCTTCGGCCGCACGCCAAGGCGCACAAATGCGCCGAGGCCGGACGCCGGCAGATCGCCGCCGGCGAGGTGATGGCCGCGGCCGGCATCGGCGACCTCCTCGTCACCTCGCCGGTCGCAGGCCGCACCATGTTGGAGCGGCTGATCGCGCTCAACGCACGCAGCGAAGGG
>JBPCQU010000012.1:0-5942 GCA_050997795.1 Solirubrobacteraceae bacterium
TGTCGGGAAACTCGGCTCGAATCCCCGGGATAGCGTCGAGACTCGAGCCCCCCGGCATGCTCAGATCGAGCACGAGGACCGCTGGGCGGTGACCGCGAACGTAGCGGCGCGCACCGTCGAGGTCACCCGTCTCGGCGACTACCTCGAAGTCGGGTTCACTGTCGAGCAGGAGTCGCAACCCGCGTCGGACGACGGCATGATCGTCGGCCAGCACGATCCTGATGCTCGCCGTCCGCTCAGCCGCCCGCTCGTCGGAGCCGGTCTCGGTGGCCGCTGGATCGGGCATGCGAGATCAAGGTAGCGCCGATCGAGCGATGACCGGTACGTAGTTCCCCGCAACACCCGATCTGACCGGCCATGGGTAGCCTGAGCGAGGTACATCAACGGCAAGAAGGAGTCAGCGCTGATGGATCGCAAGTGGTGGACGCTGGTCGCGGTGTGCGTTGGGACGTTCATGCTGCTGCTCGACGTCACGATCGTCAACGTCGCGCTGCCCTCGATCCAGACCTCGCTGAAGGCGACCTTCAGTGACCTGCAATGGGTGGTCGACGCCTACGCGCTGATGCTCGCGGCGCTGCTGTTGACCACCGGCTCGCTGGCTGATCTGTTCGGTCGCCGACGGCTGTTCATGATCGGCCTGGTCATCTTCAGCCTGAGCTCGCTGCTGTCAGGCGTCGCGACCACCCCGCTGTGGCTCAACCTGGCCCGTGGCGCGCAGGGAATCGGCGGCGCGGCGATGTTCTCGACCTCGCTCGCGCTGCTCGGCAACACCTTCCGGGGCCGCGAGCGCGGGACCGCATTCGGCGTCTGGGGAGCGATCACCGGCCTGGCGGTGGCGATCGGGCCGGTGGTCGGCGGAGCGCTGACGACCGGCTTGTCGTGGCGATGGATCTTCCTCGTCAACGTGCCGATCGGCGTGATAGCGCTCGTGATCTGCCTCCTGCGCGTCGACGAGTCGCGCCAGCGCGGCGCCCGCCGGCCCGACGTGATCGGCGTCGTGACCTTCACCGGCGCGCTCGCCGCGCTCGTCTACGCGCTCATCAAGGGCAACGCCAAGGGCTGGGGATCGACCGAGATCGTCGCCTGCCTGGTCGGCGCCGGGGTGCTGCTGGTCGCCTTCCTGATCGCCGAGCTGGTCCAGAAAGACGGGGCGATGTTCGACCTCGGCCTGTTCCGCAAGCCGACGTTCACCGGCGGATCGATCGCCGCGTTCTCACTCTCCGCGGGCATGTTCGCACTGCTGCTGTACATCACCCTCTACCTGCAGGACGTGCTGGGCTATTCGGCGTTCCAGACCGGCCTGCGGCAGCTCGTGATCTCGGGCGGCATCCTGCTCACCTCCACGGCCGCGGGACGTCTCACCGCGCACGTGCCGATCCGGCTGCTGATCGCGCCCGGGCTGGCGCTCGTGGGGATCGGACTGCTGCTGATGCGCGGCCTCGACGCGGCCTCGGGCTGGACGCACCTGATTCCCGGCTTCATCATCGCCGGAGCGGGGGTAGGACTGATCAACCCACCGCTCGCGTCGACCGCGATCGGCGTCGTGGCGCCCGAACGAGCCGGGATGGCGTCCGGGATCAACTCCACCTTCCGTCAGGTCGGCATCGCGACCGGTATCGCCGGCCTCGGCTCGGTGTTTTCGCACACGGTCCGCACTCAGATCGTGTCGCTGCTGAACGGCGCTCCCCACGTGAGCGTCCGGGCGTCGCACGCGATCGCCGCCGGCGTGGCTCAGGGCAACGGCCCGCGCTCCGGCTTGGCGCTGCTGCCGGCCCAGGCGCGGCCGGCCGCCGCTCACGCGGTTCGGGTCGGGTTCGTCGCGGGCCTGAATGACATCTTCCTGATCGGCGCCGTGCTGACGCTCGTTTCGGCGGTGCTGACCTTGGTGCTGATCCGCAGCCGCGACTTCGAAGCCGGGGCGGCGCTCGGACCCCAGCCCGACTCCGCGGTGGCCGATCCGGCCCCGGCCGCCGTCCACAGCTGAGCAGCTTAGGAGAGCTGCCGCCGCGCCACGGCGTCACTGCCGGTAGTGCTCGACCGCCACGACGGTATCTTGACCGTCGTGGCGAGTGGCTTTGCCTGCACGCGAGCGGCGTCGCCCTCGCGGCCGCGCGTCCGCAGCGGCCTGCTCGGTGCGCTGCTCGTCACCGCGCTGGCGCTGATCGTCCGCTTCTCGACGCTCACGCTGCAGAGCCTGTGGCTCGACGAGGCCTACACCGACCACCTGGTCCACCTCGGCTTCGGCGCGATGCTCAGCGCGATTCCGAAGTCGGAGTCGACCCCGCCCCTCTACTACGTAGTCACCTGGGGTTGGACGCACCTGTTCGGCTTCTCCGAGCTGGCACTGCGATCGGTCTCGGCGCTCGCCGGCGCCGCGACCGTCGCCGTCGCCTACGCCCTGGCCGGCCGCCTGGCCGGGGCGCGGGCCGGGCTGATCGCCGGAATCCTGCTGGCGCTCTCGCCCCTGATGGTGCGGTACTCGCAGGAGACGCGGGCCTACGCGCTGGCAACGCTGCTCGCGACGGGCACGATCCTGTGCCTGATCAGGTACCTCGACACGCTCGCCGGATGCTGGCTGGCGGGCTGGGCCGCGACGGCGGCGCTCGGCCTGTGCACCCACTACTTCGTCGCCTTCGTGGTCGGGCCCGAGCTCGCCTGGCTGCTGTGGCACGCGGGTCTGAAGGGCGACTCGGCCGGAGGCCCGGGCCGGAGTTCGCGGCGCCAGGTCCAGGCCGCGGTCGCGCTGGTGGCGCTAATCGCGCTGGCGCTGGTACCGCTGGCGCTCGCCCAGCGCGGCACCGGACACGCCGATTACATCGCCCAGGGGAGCCTGGCCACCCGTGCCATCCAGGTGCCCAAGCAGTTCCTGGTCGGCTACGCGAGCCCCGGGCAGGGAATCACCGCGCCGCTGGCGACGCTGATCCTGCTCGCCGGCGCCCTGTGGCCGCTGGCCCGCCATCGCGCGCGGATCGACCGCGCGACGCTGATCCCGCTCGGCGTCGGGCTGAGTTGCGTGCTGGTGCCGCTGGCGCTCGCGATCGCCGGGATCGACTTCCTCGACACCCGCAACCTGCTGCCGGCCCTGCCGGCGCTGATCGTCGTCGCCGCCGTCGGGTTAGCCGTGCCCGAGACGTGGCCGCGCGGCGGCGTGCTGGCGGGCTGGCTGGCGGCGCTGTTGGCGACCGTCGTGCTGCTGGTCGACTCCAACGTCCAATACCAGCGCGCGGACTGGCGCGGAGCCAGCCGCGCGCTCGGAGCCGCCGCCCGGGCCCGGGCGATCGTCGTCGCCCCGGGCTCGGGGCTGTTGGCGCTGCAGGCCTACGAGCACGGGCTGAGACCGCTCGCCGGTTCCGCCGCCGTAGGCGAGATCGACGTCGTCGCGCTGCCGGCGCAGACGACGGGAAGCGGTATGGGCGCGGCCCCGCGCTCGCGCTCGCGCCTTCCGGTCCCTGCGCAGTTTCATCTCGTCGCCGCCTCGTATGCTCGCGCCTACACGGTGCTGCGGTTCCGGGCGTCCGCGCCGGTGACCGTCACGCCGGCCCAACTGATCCCGAGCCATCTCGGGAGCGGAAGCCTGGGCGTCTACGTGCAGGTGCCCGAGCGTTGATGGGCGCATGGTTCGTGTTGCGGTCCGGTTGCTTTTCGGCTCGCACCGGCGCCAGTTCCGTCGCGCGCTGACAAGCTGTGAGGACCGTGATCCGAGCACGACCGGCCCTCGCCCTCGCCCTCGTGACCGTGATCGCATTCGCGGTCGTGGCGGCCTGGGGTCACATCGACCTCGCCGACTCTGACCAGCCCCAGTTCGCACGCGCGACCGTGACCATCGCCCCCGACGCGGTGGGCTCGCCCATCCCCCGCTCCTACCTCGGCGTCTCGACCGAGTACTGGACGCTACCGCTCTACGCGCGCCACCTGGCGCTGTTCGAGCGCGTCCTCTCGCTGCTGCGGGTCCCGGGCAACGGGCCGCTGGTGCTGCGCGTCGGCGGTGACTCGGCCGACCACGCGTTCTGGGATCCGCGGGTGCGGATCCTGCTCCCGTGGGCGTTTACGCTGACCCCGCGCTGGACGGCGCTCGTGAGCTCGCTCGCGCGCCGGCTCGGGGGTCACCTGATCATTGATCTGAACCTGATCACCGGCTCGCCCTCGACCGCTGCGCGCTGGGTCAGAGCGGTTCAGGCCCGGCTGCCGCGCCGGAGCATCATCGGGTTTGAGGTCGGCAACGAGCCCGACATCTACAGCCGCGCCGGCTGGATGGCGATGACGGCGGGAAGGCTGATCGCGGGGCGGGCGCTGCCGGTCGGCGTGACCGCGGCGGACTACATCGCCGACTTCAGGCAGTACGCGAGCGCGCTGCGCCGTGTCGCGCCCCATGTGCCCCTGCTTGGTCCGGCGTTGGCGAATCCGCGCGCGCACGCGCGCTGGATAGGGAGCTTGATCGCCAGCCACCAGCCGGCACTTGGAATCGTCAGTGCGCACCGCTATCCGTACTCGGCGTGCGTTCCCCGGCGCTCCCCAAGTTTCCCGACGATCGCGCGGCTGCTGAGCGAACGCGCGACGGCTGGGATGGCGGCCAGCCTCGGTTCCGCGGTCGGCTACGCGCACCGGGCCGGGCTTCCGTTCAGGCTGACCGAGCTCAACTCGATCACGTGCAGCGGCAAACCGGGCGTGAGTGACACCTTCGCGACCGCGCTGTGGGCACCCGACGCGCTGTTCGAGTTACTCCGCGAGGGCGTCGACGGTGTCAACCTGCACCTCCGGGCGTACGCGATCAACGCTCCGTTCTCGCTGACCGCGGCTGGCCTAACGGCGCGTCCCGAGCTCTACGGTCTGGTCATGTTCGCCAGGACGCTCGGGTCCGCCCCCCGGCTGTTGGCGCTCGAGCTGCGCGCCCGGCGCTCGCTGCACCTGAAGGCCTGGGCGGTCAGGACCGGCGCCGGCGGCCTGCACGTGCTGCTGATCAACAAGGGCCGCCGAGCGGTTCGCGTCCTTCTGCGGCTCCCAGCCAGCGGAACCGCCGCGATCCAAATGCTGCTCGCCCCCTCGGCGCGGTCGCGCTTCGGCGTCACGCTCGGAGGTCAGCGCCTGGGGCGGAACGGCGCCTGGTACGGCGCTCCGGCCGACGAGACGGTCACGCCGACCAAGCGGGGATACGTCGTCACCGTGCCGCGGCTCAGCGCCGCGCTTCTGAGCGCCCACGCGATCGCTACGGGAGGCGGCGCAGGACGATCACCAGGTCGCGCATGACGCCGTCGAGCTCGGCCACCGCGGGCAACCTCCCCGCGGCCTCGAAGCCGAAGCCCGCAAACAGCCTCAGGCTCGGCGTGTTGTGTCCGAAGACGAACCCGAGCAGGACCGCGAGCCCGAGCTCGGGCGCGCGCTGCACCGCCGCCCCGAGTAACTGCCCGCCGATGCCGAGCCGCTGGCAGTCAGGCGCGACGTAGACGCTGACCTCGGCGGTGCGGTGGTATGCCGGCCGCCCGTAGAAGTCCTCGAAGCTCAGCCAACCCGCGACCCGACCCGCGCTCCGCGCCACCCACAGCGGCCGTTTGCGGCCGTGGCGCTCAAACCACCCCACGCGCTCCTCGACCAGAACCGGCTCGAGATCCGCGGTCGCGAGCCGGCCCGAGATCGACGCGTTGTAGATCGCGACGATCGCCTCGAGATCGCCCCTGGTGGCGTCCTGTAGCTCTGCCCGGGTCATGTGGCTGTCCGGCCCGACCCTACCGGGCCGGCGAGCGACTCCCAGCACCGAGGCGCAACTAGCCCCGAGCCGGCGTGTTGAAGGGGCCTGAAGTCCACAAACTCGCAAGCGAAACCACCTGACGGTCACGCCGCTGGCCCCAGCGACGGAGTCCGGCTCGACGTTCACGTTCCCGATCGCCCGGGGACGCCTGAACACCAAGAGCCTTCACGGCTACGTGATCCACAACGGCGGGCTCGCG
>JBPCQU010000017.1:0-6692 GCA_050997795.1 Solirubrobacteraceae bacterium
TTTCAGAAGTATAGCCATAGGACCTCGATACGCTAGAGAGCGTGTCCGCAACTCCCGAAGAGCTGAGATCACGGATCGAGGCCGGGATCCCCGGCGCCGTCGCGAGCGTCACCGGCGACGGTCATCAATTCAGCGCGGTCGTCCGCGCGTCCGCCTTTCGCGGCCTGCCCAAGCTCGCCCAGCACCGGCTGGTCTACGACGTGTTCGGCTCAGAGCTCGGTGACCGCATCCACGCGCTCTCAATCCAAACTTCTGAAACGGAGGACAGCCAGTGAGCGATACAGCCGCCAATCCGATGCGCGACGCGATCCAAGAGGCGATCACCGAGAACCCGGTGATCCTGTTCATGAAGGGCAACCCCGACGCGCCGGCGTGCGGCTTCTCGGCTCGCACGGTGGGGATCCTCAAGTCGCTCGGCACCCAGTTCGCGGCGGTCGACATCCTGCCCGATCCCCGCATCCGCCAGGAGCTCTCGGCGCTCTCGGACTGGCCCACGATCCCGCAGCTGTTCGTCGACGGCGAGCTCGTCGGCGGGTGCGACATCGTCACCGAGATGTACGAGTCAGGCGAGCTCGCGCAGACGCTCGGGGTGGAGAACGCGCCCGCGGGTGACGCTGAGCCCGGGGGCGCGGGCGTCCCCGAGCCTGGAGCCGTCGAACCCTCCGCGCCGCTCTCGATCGAGAACCGCCTGTAAGCGCCGGGAAGGGCTAGGAGCCCTCGGCGGCGGCGCGCCGGAGCTCGAGCTGCTCGACGATCCGCTTCGAGTCGCAGATCACCTCGCTTTCGAGGATCAGCGTCGGGACGCGGTTCTGCCCGCTGAGCGCCTGCACCTCGGGCCGGCGGGATCGCCGCTGGGGAACGACCACGGTTTCGAAGGCGATCCCGTCGCGCCGCAGCGCGCGGGCCACCTTCCCGCACGGACACAGCCAGTCGGTCGGGGTGTTGCAGCGGTAGAGCGTCGCCACTTCGAGGTCACGATACTCGCGGGCCGGTAATGCGCTGGTAGGGTGCCGCCGTCATGTCCGTGGCGATCGTCTCCGACACCTGCCACTACCTGCCGCGCGAGCTGGTGGCCGAGCAGGACATCCATGAGGTGAGCCTGTACGTGCGCTGGCCCGAGGGCGTGGTGCGCGAGTCAGAGATCACCGATTACGACGCGTACTACCGGAGGCTCGGGTCCGAGGCCGAGCTCCCGACCACTTCACAGCCCTCGATCGGCGACTTTCTCGCCGTCTACGAACCGCTGCTCGACGCCGGTCACGAGGTCGTCTCGATCCACCTCGCCGGCGGGATGTCGGGCACCGTGGGCTCCGCCGAGCAGGCTCGGGAGCAGCTCGGCGAGCGGGCCTCGCGGGTGCACGTGCTCGACTCGGCCACGGCGTGCGGAGGCGAGGGGCTGGTGATCCTGGCCGCCGCCGCGGCCGCGCGCGCCGGGTCCGGTGGCGCCGATGTGCTCGAGCACGCCCGTCAGGCCAGGTCGGCGCTCAAGATGTGGTTCGCGATCGACACGCTCGAGTACCTGCGGCGCGGGGGCCGGATCGCGGGCGCCCAGGCCTGGCTCGGCTCGGCGCTGAAGATCAAGCCGATCCTGACCGTCGAGGCGGAGATCACCCCGATCGAGCGCGTGCGCACCTCCCGGCGCGCGTTCGAGCGAATGGTTGACCTGCTGCGCAGCCGCAGCGAGGATGGCGCCGACGCCTGGATGGTGCAGCACATACAGGCGCCCGATCAGGCTCGGGAGCTGGCCGCTCGGGGGACCGAGATCTTCGGTGTGCCGCCGCGGGTCATCTCCGAGATCGGGCCCGTGATCGGCACCCACGTCGGACCGGGCCTGCTCGGCGCCGGCGGTCTGCCCAGCTCGTTCTTGGCCTGAACGGCGAAGCGACCCACCGCTGCGAGGCCGCCGGACGGCTCAGCGGCCGAGCTTCTTGCGGCGCCGGCGCCCGAAGGTGAGCGCGCCGACGGCGGCGAGACCGCCGCCGAGCACGAAGCCGGCCACCCCCGCCCCGGCCAACAGCTGGGGTTCGTAGCGGCGCAGCTGCGAGCGCCAGTCGGTCAGCCTGCCCACCTCGACGCGGAGCTTCTCGACCGCGGTGCCGAGCTCGTTGCGGTTCTGCTCGATCGAAGTGCGGATTTCCTCGGCGCTGCGCGTGGCCATCAGCTGCTGCCGCCCGGCCTGACGGTGGCGCGGATCTTCTTGGCTTCCTCGATCGCGAGCTTCGGCGTCGGGGCTCCGACCTTGAGCTTGCGCCACGCGAACAGGAACGCGCCCGCGGTCAGCACGAGCAGCACGACCATCACGATCACGAAACCGATCCAGAGATGGCCGGTGGCGTCGTTGATCGCCCAGGCGATGCTCAGCAGCACGAAGATCAGCGCGAATACGCCGAACACCGCTCCGACCGCGACGGCGGCGGCGCCCCGCGCGATGCCCGAGACCTTCTCGGTCACCTCGACCTTGGCGAGCTCGATCTCCTCGCGAACGAGGACCGACATGCGCTCGGAGACCTCCGTCAGCGCGGCGGCGAGGTTCTCGTTCTCAGCGGGCAAGGCGCTTCAGCACCAGGGCTAGGGCCAGGCCGCCGGCGAATGCGGCGCCGACGGCGATCTCTGGGCGGCTGGCCGCCGATGCGCCCGAGTCGGGTTCCGGAAGCGGCGGCGGCGGGGTCCAGTCGGCCACCGGCTCAGCAGCAGACGGTGCCGCCGGCGCGTCGCTGGCGGGCGGTTCGCCCGGGGCTACGGGGATCTCTGACTGGTCGCTCACTCGGGGGGCTCTTCGCCGAATACGCGCATCCAGACCACGGCCGCAAGACGTGTCGACGCGACGCTGGCGAGCGCGCCGATCCCGGCGAGCAGGCCTGACCACATCAGGCGCTTGACCAAAGGACTCTCAGTCATCGGGCGCCATTCAATCAGACTCGCCCCACGGCGCGTGTTTCAAAGCTCCGCGTCCCGCTCCCCGTGCCGGCGCTCGAGGCCGCTGCAGATCGTCTCCACGATCAGCATTTTGGCGCGCTCGAGCTGGTCCTCGCCCACTGCAACGCTGTCGAAGATCCACTCGGTGAGGACTTGCTCGACTGACCCGTAGAACGCCTGGGCGGCGAACTCGGGGGTGATCTCGGCGCGAAAGACGCCGGCGGCCTGCGCGCGGGACACGATCGCCGCAATCTGCGCGTAGGCCTCGCGGATCTTGGCCAGATGCGTCAGCCCGAAGGTGTTCGCGGCCCGGGTGACCTCGACGATGATCACCTTCATCAGCTCGGGGTCGTGGCGGTAGGAGTCGATGATGAAGGCGGCGATCGCGTAGAGCTTCTCGCGCGGAGAGCGCTGCGAGCCGTCGACCTCGGCGATCGCGGCCAGCATCACGTCCCAGCGTTCGAGAAACAGCGTGTCGAGGATCTCCTCCTTGGAGGAGAAGTAGTGGTAGACGAGCCCGTAGGCGACGCCGGCCTCGTCGGCGATGTCAGACACGCGGCAGGTGTGAAAGCCCTGGCGCGCGAACACGCGGACGGCGGCGTCGAGAATCAGGCGGCGCTTTTCGGTGGCCGCGGTCGTCACGCACGACCCCAGTCGTACGCGGCCGGCCGGCGATGGGCGAGCGCGGGCAGGCGCTCGCGGACCTCCCGCACCCGGTCGAGCTCGAGCTCGGCGACGATCGCGGTCTCGTCGTCGGGCGCCCCGGCGAGCACCAGCCCCCACGGATCGACGATCAACGACCGGCCGCCGGAGCGCAACCCCCCCGGGTGGTTTCCGATCTGGTTCGGCGCGATCACGAAGCACTGGTTCTCGATCGCGCGCGCCCGGACCAGCGTCTCCCAGTGGTCACGCGTGGTCGGCAGCGTGAACGCGGCCGGCACCGAGATCATGGTGGCGCCCCGGAGGGCGAGGATTCGGTACAGCTCCGGAAAGCGCAGGTCGTAGCACACGCTCAGCCCCAGGGTGGCGCCCCCGCGCAGCTGCGAGGTGACGATCTCATCCCCCGGTTGCTCGGTCTCGGACTCGGCGTAACGGGCGCCGTCGACTTCGACGTCGAACAAATGGATCTTGCGGTAAACGGCCTTCAGCTCGCCGTCGGGACCGACGTGGACGCTGGTATTGGCGCCCTTCTCGCGGCCGGCGACGCGCTCGAAGATCGACCCCGCGACGAGGTCGACCGACAGCTCCTTGGCGATCGCGCGCGCCCAGCCGATCGCGCGGCCGTCGAGCGTCTCCGCGCCGGCCTCCATCTGCTCGCGCGTGCCGAGCACGGTCCACTTCTCCGGCAACACCACCAGCTCGGCGCCGAGCGACGCCGCCCGCCGCGCGAGCCGGTCGGCCGTCTCGAGGTTGCGATCGGTGTCTTCGCTCGCGTTGAGTTGGATCGCGCCTACCCGCACGATGTCGTCCCTCCCGATTGACTCGTCAGTCAGGATCAGGATACTGACGCGAGACATGACCCCCGACGAGCTTCCGTCACCACCCACGAGCAGCTGCCCGTGAACCTCGACGGGCTCTCACTTCCCTACCGCGGCACCTTCGGTGACCCGCGCCCGGCCGCACTGAGCACGATCGCGCTGCCGCCGGCCCCGATGCCCCCGCGCCAGGGCCTGCGCCCGCTGAAGGCGTGGCGGTACGTCGGCGTATTTGGGCCCGAGCTGATGCTTTGCCTCGCCTCGGCTCGGGTGGGGCCGGCCCGGCAATCGTTCTGGGCGGTGTGGGACCGCTCAGCGCGTCGGCTGCACGAGCGCACTCGGGTCGGCCTCGCCGCGGTCTCGCTCCCGCCCGGCCGCGCCCGCCTCGGTGACGGCGCCGTCGAGCTCGATCTCAACCTCGAGGAAACCCCCGGCGTCGAGACCGTGTGCCGCAGCGGCGACGGCTACGCGTGGACGCGCAAGCAGGGTGGGATACGGGCGCACGGCACGATTTCGATCGACGGCGTCCGGCGGCCCGTCGACGCGCGCGCGGTGATCGACGACACGGCCGCCTACTACCAGCGCCACACGAGCGGGCGCTGGAGCGCCGGGGTCGGGGTCGACCGCGACGGGCGCGAGGTGGCCTGGAACCTGGTCGACGGGGTCAACGACCCGCCGCGCCGTAGCGAGCGCACGATCTGGATCGACGGCGAGCCAACCGAGCTGTCGCCGGTCCGGTTCGCCCCCGACCTGGTCGCCGTCGACGGTCTGCGGTTCACCGCCGAGGCGACGCGCGAGCAGCATCAGAACCTGGGGCTCTTGCGCTCGCGCTACCGCCAGCCGTTCGGTACCTTCTCGGGCGCCGTGGGCGGGATCGAGCTGGTCGCCAGCTACGGCGTGATGGAGGAGCACGACGTCTGGTGGTAGCCAGCCGGGGTTAGCCCGGCATCGCGGCCAGGCCGCGTAGGAGCACCTCGAGCCCGAACTCGAAGCGCTCGTCGCCCTCGGCGCCGGCGGTCAGCGGGCCTGCGAGTGAGACCACGTTCGGGAAGCGCTCGACCGGCAGCGAGGCGAAGTAGCTCCGCAGGTCCTCCACAAATGCCCGTGCCTGGTCCGGCGCCGTCCCCTCGCTGGCGAACAGGCTCTCCTCGTAGGCATGTGCCATCACGTACAGGGGCAGCAGGTCACAGGCATAGGCGATCACCTGCTCGGGCAGGCCCGCCCCGCGCAGCACGGCGATCATCCATTCGCTCCAGCGGAGCGCGTTCTCACCCAGCGGGATCCGCGCGAAGGTGGCGCGGGCGAGATCGCCATGGCGCGCGAACAGCGCCCGCATCGACCGGGAGCAGGCCTTGATCTGCTCCTGCCAGCGCTCGGAGTCGGGCTCGCCGGGCAGCTCCAGCTCGCCGATCACCCGCTCGATCACCAGCTCGAGCAGCTCCTCCTTGCCTGACACGTGGGCATAGAGCGAGGCGGCGCCGGTCCCAAGCGAGTGCGCGACGGTGCGCATCGTCATCGCGTCGAGCCCCTCGGCATCGATTATCTCGAGTGCGGTGGCGACGAGCGCCTCCCGGGAAAGGGAACGAGGGCGCGTCGGGCGGCGCGCTCTGGCGCCCGAGCGCAAGGGCAGCCTTGGCGCCGGGGGCAGGTCGGCGGCATTCATGAAAGGGCAAGGCTACTTGACACGAACAACGTTCGTTTGGAACACTGTTCGAAATAACGAACGTTGTTCGCACTTCAGGAGGAATCAGATGCCCCAAGCCCACCCCAAGCGCTGGCTGATCTTGTTCGTGGTCCTGGCCGCCGAGTGCATGGACCTGCTGGACGGGACCGTGGTCAACGTCGCCGCCCCCACCATCCACCACGACCTGCACACCTCCTCGACGGCGCTGCAGTGGATCGTCGGCGGCTACGCCCTGGCGCTCGCCGTCGGACTGCTGACCGGCGGCCGGCTGGGAGACCTCTACGGGCGGCGACGGATGTTTCTGATCGGCGCCGCCGGCTTCACCACGGCCTCGACCGTGTGCGGGCTGGCGCCCTCGACAGGCGTGCTGATCGCCGCGCGACTGGCCCAGGGGCTGGCGGGTGCGATGATGATCCCCCAGGGCCTCGGCGTTCTGCGCGAGGTCTTCCCACCCGATGAGCTGCCCAAGGCGTTCGGGCTGTTCGGTCCGGTGATGGGCTCGGCGGCGATGGTCGGCCCGATCCTCGGTGGCGGGCTGATCGCGCTGGACCTGTTCGGGTCGGGCTGGCGGCTGGTGTTCCTGATCAACCTGCCGCTCGGCACGCTCGCGGTGATCG
>JBPCQU010000026.1:0-11228 GCA_050997795.1 Solirubrobacteraceae bacterium
GGATGGTCGCGCATCCATCGCGTATGAGCGAAGTTCTTCTGGACCGCGGCGCGATGCCGACGGCGACCTTCGGGAGTCGCACGCGCCGTCACGCAAACCGTTCCATCGGGTTTGACGTCGACACTGATGTCGGCCCGATCCGTGGGGTTTACCCCGACTGCGCAACGCTCCTGCGGTACCTGCCTGCTGCCTGCCATGCCTGCTCCTCACTACACGTTTGCTCGGCCGCGAGGATACGCCGCCACCCGGATTCCGCCAGAAGCCCGGCGCTTCGGCCCCCCCAAACAAAGAAAGGGGGCCCGACGCGACCGAGGCCAGAGCAACGAGAGCAGCAGGCGCACTCGCATATTCAGCATTGCACGGGCATGCAACACATCGGCGAGCTGGTGCGAGAGGGACAGCGCGAGGGCACCATTGCGACGCGGGATATCAAGGCGAAAGGTCCGGTCCCCTACGCGTAGGGGACCGGCCTCAAAGTACGACAGAACTGTTTGACAATCACGTTGAACAGTCCGCGACGTACACGCTGGCCGATGTTCCTGTTGAGCAGTTTGAGGCTGCCGTGGACGAGGCTCGCGCGTGTGAAGAAACTAGACGCGGGCTGGGATCGTTCGGCACTTGCCCAATCCCTTGCCCTTAAGCCTCGCTTGGCGATCGAGAGACCTCGCCTAGACAAGCAAAAGCCTCGCATTTGCGGGGCCTTTGCTCAAGCCCGCCTTCGGACTCGAACCGAAAACCTCTTCATTACAAGTGAAGTGCTCTACCAGTTGAGCTAGGCGGGCGCGGCCCCGAGTCTGCCATGCGTTCGCCGGATCGCCTCAGCGCCCGTCCGGCGCGAGGCCTCGTATCGACGGCGCACCGCCGGGCGAGATCGTACCGCCGCGCGATACAGCGAACAGCGATACAGCGATACAGCGTCACCGCTCGCGGGCGAGCTCGCGCTCCCACCAGGCGATCGTGTCGGCCATCGTCTGGCGCAGCGGGATCTCGGGCTCCCAGCCCGTCGCGCCGGTCAGCCGGGAATGATCCCCGCGCAGGTCCATCACCTCGTGCTGGCGCACTCGGGCGGGGTCGACCTCGTGCTCCACCGCCACGGGCGCGAGCAGCTCCGCCAGCAGCGACACCTGCTCCAGCGCCGACACCGACCCACCCGAGCCGACGTTGTAGACCCCCGCGCCCGCGTGCGCGACCAGCAGCCGGTAGGCGCGGACTACGTCACGCACGTCGGTGAAGTCTCGCCGCGTGTCCGGGCTGCCGGTCTGGATCCGCAGCCGCTCAGCGCCCGCGAGCCGGCCCTCGGCGGCCTGGCGGGCGAGCGAGGACAACAGGAAGATCGGCCGCTGACCGGGGCCCGCATGACTGAACGGGCGCGCGATCACGATGTCGAGACCGTGCGAGCTGGCATACACCGAGGCCAGCATCTCCGCGCTCGCCTTCGAGACGGCGTAGGGATTCTCGGGGCTGACCGGCGCGTTCTCGAAGATCGGCAGCGCCGCCGGCGCCCCGTAGACCTCGCAGGTGCTGACCCACAGCACACGCGCCCGGGGCGCCTCGTGACGGAGCGCTTCGAGCACGTTGACCGCCGTGCTGACGTTCTCGCCCAGCGTCTGCGCCGGGTCCTCCCAGGACTTGGCCACCGAGCTCAGCGCGGCCAGGTGATAGACGACGTCCGGGCGCGCGTCGGCAAACGTCGCTCGCGTGGCGGCGGCGTCTCGCAGATCCACGGCCACGGCCCGACCCAAGGCGGAGGATGGCGGTGTCCCGCGCCGAGAGAGCGCAAACACTTCGTCACCGCCGGCGGCGCACGCCTCGACCAGCCAGCTCCCCGTGAAGCCGGACGCACCGGTGATCAGAGCCCGCAGCGGAAGTCACCCCCCACGAGCCCGAGATCCCTCACGCTCGGTCAGGGGGTCGGCTGGACCGACACGGCGTGCGTGAGTGACCCGTGGCCGTTGCTCGAGTAGTCGGCCTCGGCCTCGGGCGGGGCCGGCTCGGGCTCGGCGTTGACGCGCCGCTCGAGCTCGCCCAGCACCAGCCCAAACAACAGATGGCGCCAGGTCGCCTGCACAAAGGCGACCCGGTTGCCGGCCAGCCTCGGCAGCTCGTCGCGCGCCGGATGCAGGCGATCGGTGGTCGCAACCAGCGGCCAAAGTCCGAGATGCTCGGTCAGCGCCGCCAGCGGGCCACGGAGCACGGGCGGGATCGGGATCGCGGGCGCGAGGTTCGCGTAGACGGCGCCGAACAGAGCCCCGTTGCCGGTGTGGAGCGCCAACCCGACCAGGTACCAAGCGTCGCCGCGCGTCACCGCCTTGCCGAGCAGCTCAACGTCGTCGTAGCGGCTCGAGAAAGCGAGCTTGTCGAGCGGTTGCTGGAGCGCCCAAGCGGCCGCTGCGACGGCGCCACAGGCGGCTCCTCTCAGCGTGCGGGTGCGATCGAAACCGGGGCTCAAGGAGTGCAACTGTAACGGGCGGCGCCGGGGCGGGTACGCCAGTGTGCGATGGATCACGAGGGACTGCACAAGCGCGCGCGCGAGCAGGGCGCCAATCCGATCGTGTACGGGATCGTGCGGCTCCTATGCCAGCCGTTCTTTCACATCTACTTCCGCTACACCCGGATTGGGCGTGAGCACATCCCCCGCAGCGGCCCGGTGATCGTCGCCTCCAACCACCGCAGCTTCCTCGATCCGTTCGTGATTGCGACGATGGCCCGCCGGCCGATGTACTACGTCGCCAAGCAGGAGATGTTCGCCAACCGCTTCCTGGCCTGGATCCTGACCGCGTTGGGCGCCTTCCCGGTGCAGCGCGGCGTCGGTGACACGGAGATGATCACGACCGCTAAGGCGATCCTCGCCCGCGGCGACATCGTCCTCATCTTCCCGGAGGGCACCCGCACACGTCCTGGTGCGCTCGGCCGGCCCAAGCGCGGCGTCGGACGGCTCGCGCTCGAGACCGGTGCTCCGGTCGTCCCGGTCGCCGTGATCGGGACCGAGGCGGTCCGCCGCGGCTGGCGGATCAGGCCCCACAAGGTGCGGATCCGCGCCGGCCGGCCGCTTCGCTTCCCCCGGGTGGAGGAGCCCTCGCGAGCGCTCGCCGGAGCAATCACTGACCGCATCTGGCCGTGCGTGATGCTGCAATGGGAGTGGCTCGGCGGCCTGCCGCCGGTCCGTCGCGTCGCGATCATCGGCGCCGGCGCGTGGGGTACGAGCCTCGCCGTCTGCCTCGCGCGCGCAGGACTCGAGGTCGACCTCGGATGCCGGACCCACGAGCAGGCGCTCGCGCTTCAAAGCAGCCGCGAGAACCAGCGCTACCTGCCGGGCGTCGGGCTGCCCGAGTCGGTGCGGGTGCTGCGTGCGGCCGAGCTGAGCCCCGAGGGCCACGACATCGTCTGCCTCGCCGTGCCCGCTAAGGCGCTCCCGGCCGTGCTCGCCGCCCACGGCGGGCGGGTCTCGCGGCGGACCGGGGTGGTGGTCGTCTCCAAGGGCCTGGTCCCGCCGCTGGGGACGCTCCCCGCGGCGTTCGCGTCCGAGCGCTGCAACGCCCGCGCGGTGGCCGTCCTCGGGGGCCCCGCTCACGCCGGCGAGATGCTCGAGCGCGGCGCCTCGGTGGTGGTGGCCTCGATCGACCAGGGCTTCGGCCGCCAGCTCGGTGACGCGCTGGGCACGGCGATGCTCGACATCACGATCACCTCCGACGTGACCGGCGTCGAGCTCGCCGGCTGCGCGACCAACGCCGCCGTGCTCGCGGCGGCGGCGGCTTCGGCCGCGGGTCCCAACATCGCCGGCGCCGCGGCCGGCAAGGTGTTCGCCGAGGTCGACGCGCTTGCCCGCGTGCGCGGCTCCAGGCCGGAGACATTCGCGGGCCTGGCCGGGGCCGGGGACCTGGTGGCGACGGTGGTCGCGAGCGGATCGCGCAACCGCCGCGCCGGCGAGCTGCTCGCCCAGGGGGTCCCCTCAGCCGATATCGGCGCCGTCCTCGGCCACGCCGCAGAGGCGGTGGACAGCGTCCCGCTGCTCGCCGAGGCGGCGCGCGCGGCGCATCTCGCCGCCCCCGCGCTCGACGGCCTCGCGGCGCTGGTGCAGGGGCGCATCGAACCGGAAAGATGGGCAGCAACGGTGGCGGAGCCCGCGCGCCGCAAGCGAGCACATTCCTCACAAGCGGCGTGAGCAGAGGTAGATTGCCGATGCGGTGGCCGACGACGTTCCCAAGACCAAGTCAGAGCTCGATGCTCGCTTCACCGAGCTCTACCGGCGCCACCTGCGCGACGTCTACTCCTACAGCTACTACCGCGTCGGTAACCACCACGACGCCGAGGACCTCACCGAGCAGACTTTTCTGCAGGCCTATCGGCACTTCGAGCGCGCACTGCGAGAGTCAGACGGGCGGCCGCTGCGCCCTTGGCTCATACGGATCGCCCACAACCTGGCGGCCAACTTCTACCGCGACCGCTCGCGCAGGCCGGAGTCGGCGATCGAGGACGCGGGCTTGATCTCGGCGCCGCACACGACCGAGTCGCTGGTCGAGGGCCGCGAGGAGCTGAAGTCGATCCTGGAGGGAGTCTCGCAGCTCCCCGATGACCGTCGTGAGGCGCTGATCATGCGCTTCGCGCTGGGGATGGACAACAGGGAAATCGCCAGGGCGCTTGGTCGGACCGATGGCGCAACCAAGGTCCTGCTGCACCGCGCGATCCGCCAGCTCGAGACGATCGTCAGCGTAAACGCCGGCGGGGAGGAGGGGGGATGAGCGTGGGCGCGACTGACTTCGAGGCCCTGCTGCGCGAGGCTCTGGCCCCGGTAGACCCACCCGACGATCTCCACGCGCGGATGGAGATGACGCTCGTCAACCTGACCGAGCTGGCCCAGGACGAGCTCGACGCCTGGGAGCTCTCGGCGATGCGCGATCCGCGCAACTGGGTCCGGCCCGCGGCCGCGGCGGTCATCGGCGCGAGCGCCGGCACCGCGCTGGTGGTGCTCCGAGTGCGCTCGAGCCACCGCGCCCGCAAGCGCCAGTCCTCGAACCTGCTCGAGCTGGCCGAGCGGACGCTGGCCGATTTCGCGCACGAGGCTCGGCGGGTGCTGCCCCACCGATAGCACGGCGTCCGCGCCGGGGATTGGAGCGCTGGGGGCGCTGATAGCGTCAGCGACCCATGGCCGTCTGCTACAGGCACCCCTCGCGCGAGACCGGCGTCTCGTGCTCCTCCTGCGGGCGGCCGATCTGCCCCGATTGCATGACGCCGACGTCGGTCGGGATGCGCTGCCCGGAGTGCTCGCGCGACAAGACGAGGGTCAAGACGATCCGCTCGGGACCCTCGGCGCCAGTCGTCACCCAGGCCCTGATCGCACTCAACGTGCTGGTGTTCATCGCCGAGACGGCGACCGGCGCCCCGCTGGGCGGCGGAGGCGGGGGGACCGTTTTCAACCACGGCGACCTGGCCGGGCCCTACATCGTCGACCTGCATCAGTACTACCGCCTGCTGACCTCGGGCTTCCTGCACGACGGGCTGCTGCACATCGTGTTCAACATGTTCTTCCTCTACATCATGGGGCCGATGCTCGAGCCGGCGATCGGGCGGCTGAACTTCGCCGTCGTGTACGTCGTCTCGCTGCTCGCGGGTTCGTTTGGCACGCTGCTGTTTCAGCCCCTCAGCCCGGCCATCGGGGCTTCAGGGGCGTGCTTCGGGATCCTCGGAGCGCTGATCGTCGTCGCCCACCACCGCGGGATCTCGATCTGGCAGAGCGGGCTCGGGCTGACGCTGGTGATCAACATCGTCTTCTCGCTCAGCGTGGCCGGGATCTCGATCGGGGCACACCTCGGCGGCGTTGTCGGCGGCGCGATCTGCGGGTGGCTGATAGTGGCGCTCGGCGAGCGCCGGCGGATGCCGGCGGCGGCGATCGCGGGTTGCGTAGTGGTTGCGGTGGCCAGCGTGGCGGGGTCGATCGCGGTCGCCGGCGGGACTGGGCTCACCCCGAACGGCGTCGGCTTCGGGATTTGAGCCCGCGAGCTTCCCGGACCGCGTCGTAGAGCGATTGGATTTTTTCTATTTGCCGAGCCGACGCGAACCGGCCTCGCACATCGGCAGCCGCGGATGAACCCAGCCGCGCTCGCTCGCGGTCGTCGTCCAGCAGCTCGGCGACGACGGCCGCCAGCTCGGCCGCGTCCCCGGGGGTGACGAGCCGTCCGGTCTCGCCGTTGCGCAGGATCTCCGGCAGCCCGCCGTGGGCGCTGGCGACTACCGCGCAGCCGGCGGCGGCCGCCTCGATCGCGGCTCCCGGGAGCGGATCGGGTTGGGTGGAGGGAACGGCGACTACGTCCGCCGCCCCGTAGACGCTCTCGACGTCGGATCGGAAGCCGACCATGCGCACCCGGTCTGAGACCCCGAGCCGCTGGGCCAGCTCGACCACCCGCTCGAGGCGGTCCTCGGCCCCGGGCCACGGCGCGCCGGCGATCAACCCGATCGCGCCTCGCTCGCGCAGCGCCGGCTCGGCCAGCGCGCGCACGAGCACGTCCTGGCCCTTCCAATCGGAGATGCGGCCGAGGACCGCTATCACCGGCGCCACGGGATCGAGACCCAGCGTGCGACGGGCCTGCGCCCGCGGCGCCCGCGCGGCGTCGACCGCGAGGCCGTCCTCGATCACCACCGCCCGGGGCGAGCCACCGAATTGGGCCGCCGTCGCGCGCGAGACGCACGGGAGCGCGCGCGCAGTCTCCAGCACGCGGCGGTAGGCGGGCCAGGCGGCGCCGTAGCGCGAGTAGATCTCACGCACGTGCCAGACGTGTGGCACCCGCGCGAGCGCGGCCGCGGCTGCGCCCCCGAGCACGACCGAGGTGTTCGAGTGCACAAGCCTTATGCGACGACGGCGGATCAGCGATCCGAGCGCCGCGGCGTCGCGGGCGAGCGCCGGTGGCAGTGACGCGACTCCACGCGGGCTCAGCAGCTCACGACGCAGGACGGCCAGCGGCCTGATCAGCACCTGCACGCCCGCGGTCAGCAGGTCGTCGGCGAGCTCTCCGCTGGCCGGGAGCACGACGATCGGCTCGTAGCGATCGGGGTGAAGGCCGGTCGCGAGCAGCGCGAGCTGGCGGTCGGCGCCGTAGCGGCCGCTCGAGGAGTGAACGAGCAGTACGGGGGTCGCGGCCAGGGCTCAGAGCTCGACCGTCAGCGCTTGGCCGGGCGCCTCGGGCACGAGCTCGGGGTGCAGGATGTGCGCCAGGAGCTCGAGCCCGTCGACGATCCGCGGTCCCGGACGCGAGAAGTAGGCCGAGGCGTCGACCGCTATGACTTCGCCCGCGCCCAGTGCGGCCAGCTCGTCGCGATGCATCTCCGCCTCGCGGTGGGCGAAAGACGAATCGTAGCCGCACGGCATCGCGATCACGATGTCGGGTTGCGCCGCCGCGATCTCCCCCCAGGTGCGCTGCTCGGAGGGCTCTGCAGGAAAGCCGAGCACGTCCTCGCCGCCGGCCCAGTCGATCAGCTGCGGCGTCCAGTGTCCGGCGGCGAACGGCGGGTCGAGCCATTCGAGCGCGACCACGCGGGGGCGCCTGGCGTCGCGGACCGCGAGCCGCACGCGGTCGATCCGCGCCGCCGACTGGCCCACCAGCTCGACCGCGGCGTCCTTGCGGTCTGTGGCTTGGGCGAGCGTTCGGGCATCGCCGAGCACCTCTCCGACCGTGTGTGGATCGAGCGAGATCACCTGCGGTCGGGTCGAGATCTCCTCGGCGATCGCGCGCACGTCATCGTAGGAGACGGCGCACACCGAGCACAGCGCCTGGGTGACGATCAGGTCGGGCTCGAGCTCGTGCAGCGCCTCGGAGTCGAGCTCATAAATCGATTCTCCGGCGAGCGTGCGCTGCTTGACCGCGGCGTCGATCTGGGCGGCGTCGAGCCCGGACGGCAGCGCGTTACGGGTCACCTTGGGCAGTTGCCGCGCGCCCTGTGGGTAGTCGCACTCGTGCGTAACCGCCACGACCTCGGGGCCGAGCCCGAGCGCGAACAGCATCTCGGTGGCCGATGGGACCAGGCTTACGATCCGCATCGGCGTTGTTTGCGCGTCGTGGGTCTGTGGCAAGCTGAGGGCAACATCGAACTGGAGACGATATGGCAGACCCGCTGGGCGACGAGGAGATCGCGTCAAGACTACGACGGCTGAGTTGGGAGCGCGAGGGCGAGGAGATCATTCGCGAATGGCGGTTTGAGAACTTCGTCGAGGCGATCGCGTTCGTGAACCGGGTCGCCGACGCGGCCGAAGAGGCCAACCACCATCCCGACATCTTCGTCCACGGCTGGAACAAGGTGAAGCTGTCGCTGACCAACCACTCGGCCGGCGGTCTGACCGAAACCGACTTCACGATGGCCGCCCGCTTCGACGAGCTGGAGTGAATTCTCGCGGGCGCTGCTGCTACCGTTGGCCGCGTCGCTGAATGAACGACGACGACCCATCTCGAAGTAGGGGCTCGCGCCGGTGAAGGCGCTGCTGATCATCCTGACCGGACTGCTGGTCTTGGTCAACGCGTTCTTCGTGATCGCCGAGTACTCGCTCGTACGGTCGCGCCGGGGGCGCCTGCAGGCGATGGCCGAGGAGGGGCGCCGCGGCGCCCGCTTGGCGCTCGAGCAGATGGCCGAGATCGGCGACTACATCGCCGCCTGCCAGGTCGGGATCACGATGGCCTCGATCGGGATCGGCGCGCTGGGCGAGCCGGCGCTCGCGCATCTGTTCGAGCCGCTGCTCGGCGGCGCCGTCGGCCACACCGCGGCGGTCGCGGTGTCGGTGGTGATCGCGTATCTGCTGATCACCGTCACCCAGAGCATCGTGGGGGAGATAGCGCCCAAGCTCTACACGATCCAGCACGCCGAGGACCTGGCCCGCAGGATCGCCCGGCCGCTGCGGTTCTTCCGGATCCTGTTTCACCCGTTCATCCTGGTGCTCAACTCGGCCTCGCACTCGCTCTTGCGGGCGATGGGCACCGACCCCGACGCCGAGCCCGAGGGCGGCACCCCGGACGAGCTCAAGCGGATCATCGCCGACTCGCGCAGCGGCGGCAGCCTGGAGGCGGGGGAGGCCAACATGCTCACCGGGGTCTTTCACCTCCACGAGCAGGAGGCGCGACAGGTGATGACGCCGATCCCCGCGGTCGTCACGGTCGACCTGTCAGAGACGGTCCAGGACGCCCTGCGCCGCTGCGTCTCGACCGGCCACTCGCGGCTCGTGGTGACCGAGGACGACAACCAGGATCGCGTCAAGGGGATCGTCCACGTCAACCAGCTCGTCAAGCTGATGATGGCCGACGGATACGACGCCCATTTCGCCAAGCTGGTGCGCGAGGCGCCGATCGTGCCCGAGACCAAGCCGCTCGACGACCTGCTGGCCGATCTGCAGCGCGAGCGGACCGAGCTGGCGATCGTGATCGACGAGTACGGTCGCACCGCCGGCATCGTCACCACCGAGGACATCATCGAGGAGGTGGTCGGCGAGATCGACGACGAGACCGACCCGGCCGGGGGGGCCGTGCGGCGGCTCGCCAACGGCGACTGGTTCGTCCGCGGCCACGTCGCCGTCACCGACCTCGAGGACTACGGCTTGGCGCTCCCGGTCGACACCGACGCCTACAACTCGGTCGGTGGGTTCGTGTTCGCCGAGCTCGGCCGGCTCCCCAAGCGCGGCGATCAGGTCACGGCCAACGGCCTCTCGGTCCGCGTCGAGTCCGTGCGCGAGAACCGGATCGAGGCGGTCAGGATCCGCCGCCGCAAGGCCCCGGTGCAGACGGCCGCGGCCGAAGCGGGCCCCTAGCTTCGCTCGGGCGCGCGGCCGGGCGCCGCGAGCTCGCATCATTCGTTACATTCCCACCACGGACAACCGGTGGCCCCAAGCCGAGCCGGTGGTTGAGAGGGAGAGACTGAAGCCGGCCCGCGCGGGCCGGCTTCGCCAAGCCCCCCGAGGCCAAAAAAGAAACCGGCCCGCTGGGGACGGGCCGGTTTCGTGCTTCTGGGGAGGAGGTGCTGCTATGAGGTACGTCGCGCCGCGAATATTGCGGCCCGGAGATGAACGAGTCCTAAAAAGTTAGTCGTAGGCGTAGAAGCCCCGCCGTGACTTGCGTCCCAGGGCTCCGTCGGCGACGAGCTCCTGCAGCCGCGCCGGAACGCGAGCCCCGATCGTCTTTCCGATCGCCTGGGCGACGTCGAGCCCGACGAAGTCCAGCAGCGCGATCGGGCCCATCGGAAGGCCCGCGCCGAGCGTCATGCAGCGGTCCACGTCCGCGGGGTCGATTCCGGTTTCGGACATCAGCTCGACGGCGTCGAACAGGTAGGGGAACAGCAGCCGGTTGACCACGAACCCGGGCGTGTCGGGGACTTCGACCGCGGTCTTGCCGAGTGCCTCGCACAGCGCCCGGGAGCGGGTGCGGACGTCGTCCTGCGCTTCGGGTCCGAACACCAGCTCCACCAGCTCCATCCGCGGGACCGGGTTGAAGACATGCAGCCCGGCGAACCGCTCCGGGCGCCCGCTGGCCTGCGCGAGCGCCGACACCGAGAGCGACGAGGTCGTGCTCGCCAGCACTACCTCGGGGCTCGAGACGCGGCCCAGCTCGGCCAGCAGCTCCCCCTTGTGCTCGGGGTCCTCGACCACCGCCTCGACGAGGAACGTGGCGTCGGCGAGCTGCTCGAGCTCGGTCACGATCCGCACTCGTCCGGCGAACCCCTCCAGCTCGGGGAGCTTGGCGCAGTGCTTGGCCACGGTGGCGCCGGCGCGCTGCGCGGAGGCCTCCGATCTCGCCCACAGGAGCACGTCTCCGTGGCGCGCGGCGGTGGCGGCGAGGCCGCACGCGATCGTGCCGGCGCCCGCGATGGCGAGTCTTTCGTGCAAGTGATCTCCTGGCTCGGGTTGGCGGCAGGACGCCCTGTCGGCCCTGGTCAGCCCGTAACAGTACGTGACCGTTCATCTGCCCGGCCCCAGGTTGCGAGCGGGTGTCAGGGGCGCCGGGTGGTGTTTTGCAGCACACCGGCGCCCGTCAGGTCGCTGATAGGCGTTGCAGCCCTACAGTCGCTGGTGGTAGCGTGCCCGCCCGCTGACGCTGTTCCAATCAAAACGGCTGCCTTAAGGGGAGGAGTCGATGGGTATAAGACGGAGCGGTTGGTTCGGTCACGGGACGAGGTTGAGGATCGGGGCCCCGGCCCTGTTCGCGACCGCGGCGGTCGTGGCGATGATGTTGCCGGCGGCGGCCTCGGCCACGGCCCCGCAG